>JAOUMJ010000004.1 GCA_029881495.1 Nitrospinota bacterium
ACCCCTAAACTCGGCGAAGGGATGGATCTGATGGTCGGTGTGCAGATGTCGATGGGGACCGCGGAGTTCTCGAACCATGATTACGAGGAAGTAGCTGGTTTGACACCGCAGGAGCAGGCGGCGACACAGCTAACAAAGATCAAGGCAGAAGCTACCGTTGTAGACTTCCAGCTCCAGATGGCTGACATCGGCCACATGTCACTCGAAGTGAACGGTGCGTATGTCACCATTCCCAAGAGTGAGTTCTCCGCTCCAGATGCGATGGGTACGGCTCTCGGACTTCCGTTTGCCTACTCCGACTATAAGGACGGAAAGATCAACTGGTACAACGGCACCAGCAAGGATGTCAGCGGTTGGGACGTGAACGTCGGCCTCGGCGTCACTCATTCTCTCGGTGTAAAACTCGCGATGATGGGCACCGACAATGGGCAGGACACAGGCAACAAGCTCTCCGCAAATACGCTTGGCCTCTGGTACGACATCAAACAGAATATCGTTTTCCATTTCGAATACTCGATGTGGGATGGCGACCACAGGGAGTTCGACAACCAGATGTTCTTGATGCTTGAGCTCGGAATATAATTTCGGCTTAAGTTTTTCGGTTTCTACAGGGCCCGGAGGAAACTCCGGGCCTTTTTTTTATTCTTCCAAAAAGTACCGTTAAGACAAAAGGAGAAAACGGTTAATTTCTCTTTCACCCCGGCAGACAGGAACTTCACTGAAATGGGCGGTCGATAATTAAGGTATTGTTTTCAACCCTTCTTCGGAACAAGAAAGCCGAGGTGGTGACCCGCATGTTGCAGGTGCATCATCCTCCACTGGTCCAGGGTCAGCTTTCCGAATAGCCCGGAGGGGTGGAGATCCTTTGCCGTCGAGAGCCGGGTGAGGAGTTCTTTGGTTTTCATCACCGCCTCATGGTCGTCAACATTTTCAGTGGGGACAGACTGCGGGACCGTTTGGGAATTGTCCGGGTATCCTTCCCGTCGCATCAGCCACCAGAGAAACGGTTTTCCTACGAGTACCCTTATTATCCAGGGGGCTTTGAACTCGAATCCTTCAAGCGAACCTCTGAAATAGAACGCAAGGTGTGTGCACACCTGGCCGAGGCTCCATTTGCCAAGCCGGGAGTATCCGCTCTTTTCAAGCATTTCCAGATCTCTTATCACATCTTCGTAGGTATCGAATTTTGGTTTCCGCCGTTCCATTAGACCGCCCCTTTTCCAAAATAAAAATTTATCGTTCTTTATTCGAGTATATCATCTTCTCCCAGCCGGAAAAGAGCATGTCCAGACGGTATTCTCATAACTCAAAATTATCGGGTTTGTACTGAAGCCCGGTTGGTCTATCCTGTAGGTGTACACAGGAGTTTGTCGTTTTCCATATACAGGTTTCGTAAGGAGGGCACCAAGATGTCGGATATTATTCATCCTTCTGATAACAGGAATATTTCAAGAAAGGAACTCTTCTCCGGCGCCGGCCAGATGATCGGCGGGGCCGCCCTTGCTTCGATAGCCGGGCTTGGGCTTGCAGGTTGCACGAAGAAGGGGAAAGAGACCGTGGCGAAATATCCCTGGCCTTATGTAAAGCTCGATCCGCAGAAGTCTGGTGAGATAGCCTACGAAAACTGGTACAAGAAGTTCTGCTGTTACGCAGTGGCGAGCGGTATTTTACAGCCTCTCCAGGAGAAGGTCGGCGAACCGTACAGCGTACTTCCGATAGAAGCGTTCAAATTCGGTCATGGCGGTACGGTCGGATGGGGCACCCTTTGCGGCTCCCTTCTCGGCGCGAGCATTGCCGTCTCACTCATCGCCGGCGAAGAAGGGGAGGATATCATCAACGACGTGATCGGCTGGTACACGGAAACGGAGTTTCCTCTTTTCAAGCCGACCGCACCTAAAACTGAAATAAAGAATATCAGCGTAAGCGGTTCTCCACTCTGCCATGTCTCGGTAGGGAGATGGATGAAAAAGGAGGGGGTCGATTTTTTCAGTGAAGGGAGAGCGGAAAGATGCGCCAGGCTGAGCGCCGATGTTGCCGTTCATGCGGTTACGCTTCTCAATCTCTGGGCCGACAGGAAGTATGAAGCTGAGTATGACGATCAGCCGATGAAGTATCAGATGCCGACGCAGAACAACTGCGACGACTGTCACGCCTGAACCTGAAAGCGCGCTGCAAGAGTGACGGAATCTTTTTGATACGGCATAAGGGGTGCAATTATCTCTCTTCCTGTCTGCAGGGTGTATATGGAAGAAGCGGTTGCCCTTTGTGTTATCGGGAACGGTAAAAGCATGCGCCGGTCTTTATGAATGGCTGTATCAGCTCTTCCCCCGGTTGCGCTCTTTTATCTCTCTTAATCTTTCGGAGAGGGTTGCCTCCCGCCCATGCCCGGAGGAATTGAAAAAGCTGGCATTCTTTAGTTCTTCGGGGAGATACTGTTGCCGTACAAAATTATCCGGCTCTCCATGCGGGTAGGTATATCCGGTTTTATCCTTCTCCCCCGTGTGCCATTTGTAGCTTGAGTCGCGCAGGTGCGGCGGCACCTGCGGATTGGAGCCGGACTGCCTGATAGTTTCGATGGCCGAATCGATGGCGGTGACCGCGCTGTTCGATTTCGGGGCGAGCGCGACATATATGACCGCCTGGGTCAGCGGTATCCTCCCTTCGGGGAGACCTATTTTTTCGACCGCTTCGGCGGCTGATACCGCGAGAATGAGAGCGGTAGGGTCGGCGTTCCCGACATCTTCCGCCGCGGTGACTATCAATCTCCTCGCGATGAACCTCGGGTCCTCCCCGGCTTCAAGCATTCTCGCCAGCCAGTAGACAGACGCGTCCGGATCGGAACCTCTCAGTGATTTCTGGAATGCCGAAGCGTGGTCGTAATGTCCCTGTCCTGCCCTGTCGTACAGAAGGAAAGCTTTTTGCGAAACAGCCTCCACGGTTTTGGAATCGATCACATCTTCTTCCGCAAGATGAGCTGACGCTTCCACTATCCCGAGCGCGATCCTCGCGTCCCCGCCGGAGAGAAGCGCTATCTGTTCCACCACGTCGTCTGCCAGTTTGATATTGGAATCTCCCAGTCCGTTCTCCCTGTCCGAAAGCGCGTTGGCTATGACAGTCCTTATATCCTCCTCACGAAGAGGTTTTAACTCAATAACACTGCAACGCGAGCGAAGAGCGGGGATAACACCGAACGAAGGATTTTCAGTGGTAGCCCCGATGAAGGTAAACAGCCCTTTTTCGACATGCGGCAGGAGGGCGTCCTGCTGGGTTTTGTTGTAGCGGTGTATCTCGTCTATGAAGAGGACGGAATTCTTTCCCGAGTCCTTCATGAATCTCGCCTCCTTTACCACCTCCTTCAGTTCCTTGACTCCCGACTCTACGGCGCTCAGGGTGAAGAACTTTTTGCCGCTAACCTTCGCGGCGATGCTTGCGATGGTTGTCTTCCCGCTCCCAGGGGGACCCCAAAGGAGGAGGGAGCCGAATTTGTCGGACTCTATAAGTTTTCGCAAAGGTTTTCCCGGGCCGAGGAGATGCTTCTGGCCAACAAAGTTATCGAAGTTTGTCGGGCGCATCCGCTCAGCAAGGGGGGTTGCGCCTGAGACCGGAGGGATATCTTTCTCCTGACCGGATTCCTCGTTACCGCCGAACATCTCTATGGTCTTCAATAGCCCCTCCAAAACCTGATGTGGAAACGAAACGATTGTACCACTTTGAGTGATTCGTTAGGGACGGGGAGAGCGGTTATTGGAAAGTATCCTGAAAAACTGATATCCAAGATTGAATCGGGGGTGGTACAGGGGCTTTAGAAGAGGAGAGGTTGCTTCCCCTGAATATTGCCAGGTTTTAACCGAAACAATATTCAGCGCGTTGCGGGCCTTTCAGTTTGCATTACAAAGTTGTCAGGCCAAATGACTTGTAGAGGGGAAGTCCCCTAAATCCTCATCTAAATCCTGTATCTTGCTGTCTGCATGGTGCGTATACACTGTTTATTAAGCATGTTATGTGCCAACGCTAACATATTGATAAATAAAAGCATATATTCTTGTCGATACAGCAAAAGTGCGGTGATTATGTAGCTTTTATCTGTAAAAGAGATAAAACAATGAAACTATTGGAGAAACGGTGCGGTAATTATGAACAGAAGAAAGCAGGAAAACAACGTCAATACCTCTCTTCCCCTCTAATCGGAATTCAAGATGGCCAGAGTGTATCGCTTCTCCCCCTTACTATTCCATTCACGGTTTCGGTAAATTGCGAAACAGATATCTCATTCACGTTCTCTCCGGTTCTAAGCCTTACAGAGATGTTCCCGGCCCCCGCCTCCTTTTCACCGAGGATGATCATGTAGGGGGTTTTCATCTGCTGGGCGTTCCGGATCTTTTTATTCATTCTCTCGGAGGAGAGATCCGCTTCCCCCCTGATTCCCGCGCTTGAGAGCTGTTTTACTATCTCCTGCGAGTATTCGTTCTGGGCGTCGGTAACCGGGATAACCATCGCCTGCAGAGGGGCTATCCAAACCGGGAAGTTGCCCGCGACCTGCTCTATGTAAATTCCAAGGAACCTTTCGAGAGAGCCGAGGATCGCGCGGTGGAGCAGTACGGGCCTGTGCTTGCTGGAGTCGCTTCCGACATATTCGAGGTCGAAACGCTCAGGCATGGAGAAGTCGACCTGTATGGTGCCGAGCTGCCAGTTCCTCTTTATGCAGTCCTTCACGTTGAATTCTATCTTGGGTCCGTAGAACGCCCCCTCCCCCTCTTTTATCTTGTAATCGATATTCTGCTTTTGCAACGCGCTTTTAAGGGCGTTGGTGGAGGATTCCCATATCTCGTCGTTCCCCATAGCCGATTCAGGTTTTGTGGCGATGAATACCGAAATCTCCTCGAATCCGAACACCTTGTATATGGAGAAGACGGCGCTTACGAAATTGGCTATCTCGCTTTCTATCTGTTCAGGCGCGCAGTAGATATGTCCGTCATCCTGCGTGAAGGCCCGCAGACGGAAAAGTCCGTGAAGAACTCCGCTAAGCTCGAAGCGGTGTACATGCCCCATCTCCATGAGGCGGAGTGGAAGATCCCTAAAGGAGTGGAGTTTTTCCTTGTAGACAAGTATCGAGCCGGGGCAGTTCATCGGTCTTACCGCGTAATCACGCTCTTCCGCCTTGGTGAAATACATGTTCTCCTTGAAATTGTCGTAATGTCCGGAGCGGTGCCAGAGCTCAACATTCATTATTTCCGGAGTCCTTATCTCCTGTCCGCCTCGCTTGGCCCCCTCTTCCCTTATGAATTCGAGAAGCGCGTTAAAGATTCGAAGTCCCCGCGGGTGCCAGAATACGAAACCTGCCCCTTCGTCATGGAACGAGAAGAGATCGAGCTTTTTTCCAATGACGCGGTGGTCCCGCTTTTTCGCCTCTTCCAGCATGGTCTGGTACTCTTTCAGCTCCTCCTTTGTAACGAAGCAGAGGCCGTATACCCTTTGCAGAGGCTCATTTTGGGAATCGCCAAGCCAGTAGGAACCGGCTATCCTGTCTATCTTGAACGCCCCTATCTGTCCGGTATTTTCCACGTGCGGGCCCCGGCAGAGGTCGGTAAAACCGTTCTGTGTGTAGAGCGAGACTTCTGTTTCATCCTTAAGAAGCCCTTCAAGCGCCTTTATCTTGAACTCCTGGTCCTTAAAAAATTCGAGCGCCTCCTTGCGGCTTACGGTTCTTTTTTCAAAAGGGTGCTTCCCCTTAACTATTTTCTGCATCGACTTTTCTATTTTTGAAAGGTCGTCCAGTTGCAGTGAGCCCCCCGGGATCTTGACGTCGTAATAGAAGCCGTCGTCGGTTTCCGGCCCGAAGGCGAATTGCGCGTTTGGGTATAGCTCTTTTATCGCTTCAGCCATTACATGTGCCGCCGAGTGCCGCATTGCGTGCAGTTCTGTCACTTGTGCTCCTTTGTTTCCTTTGTTACTCAGGCGGTCTCGCCCTTTTCCCCAGTTAAGGCGGACATTATAAAGTAGGTGGCCGACATTAACAAATATCCTCCTGCCATGGTGTAAACAACTGTTGGCAGATCAGCGCCGGGGAAGAAGAGCCTCCCGTCGGGAAAAGGAGAGTGTATGAGGCCGATGATGGTTGCGGCGAAAGCGACAAGGGCTGTTATGGATGCCGCTTTAAGATTTTTCCTTATCAGCTGTGACGTCATGGTGGCCCATATCATGGCTGTTAGGATGAACCCGTTGCCGAGCACTGTAATGGCCTGATAGGTTTCCTGGTAATCGGGTCGGAGTTTCGATACGTCGATACCCGCTGTGCCGATAAGGGAATTTAACTGGATCAACACCAGGTCGGCGAGGATAGGGATGAAGCAGATCGAAACAGCGGCAAGCTCTTTTTTATCGGTCTCCCTGTACGCCTGTGTGCAGACCTCTATGCCGATGAAGACGAGTATCGGAACCATAACCGCTTCCGGCAGGATGGAGATGAGAAACCCTATCATCCCGAACATCGCGCCGAAGCCGATGAAGAGCCCAGTCGCTATGGTATACGCGGCGCGTCCCCCCATGTTTTTGTAGGCAGGGTGTCCGATATATGGAGTGTTTTGAATAACCCCTCCGCAGAAACCGGCTATAAGTGTCGCGACACCTTCAACGAGGAGTATGTCCCGTGTGCTGTAGGAGTCCCCCGCGACGGCGGCGCTTTCCGTGTTGTCTATACCCCCTATCACGTTGCTGATCGCGATAGGTATCGCCAGCGGGAGGTATTTGAGGCCGAGAGCGATACCGCCGAAGAATTCGAAGGTAGGCGCAGGGAAGGCGAAGGCGAAGGAAAGCCCCTCTCTTTCGATCCCGGGCGAAAATCCGAGAGCGGCAGATATGTAGTGAATGATCGTACCTATTCCGACAGCGGCAAGCGCGCCCGGTATTGCGCGCGGGAGTTTTATTCTCGCTACGAATGTAAGGAGTATCACCCCGAAGGCAACCATACCCGCGAGGGGGTCGTGTATTATTTTCAGGAAGGGGAGGAACGCGATGAAGGCGATAGCCAGCGCGCCAATGGAGCCGAGAAGAGCCGCGCGGGGGACAGCCCTTCTTACAGCTTCACCGAAGAAGGCGGTAATCGTTTTTACAGCTCCCATGACGATAAGTACCGCCATCCCGACTGCCCATGCCTTGTTCGCGTCTCCTGTCGCGATGAACGCCGGGCCTATCACTCCAAGCGTCAGCCCGAACAGGGCGATGGCGTCGATCCCCAGAGGCATCGCGCATACATCCTGCCTCTGCTCTTTTTTTGCAAGCTGAAAGGCCATCCATGAGTAAGCGAGGTCGCCCAGCATTACGCCGAGCGCGGTGCCGGGAACCATTTTGAGTAGAACTATTTCGGCAGGCATCTTGAATATACCGATGAGGATCGAGGCGAGGATAACAAGTCCTGTCATGTTGTCGAGCATCAGTCCGAAAAAGGCGTCGATATCACCCCTTGCCGCCCAGCGGTATTTGAAGTTCTCCCTGCTCATTACTGCTCTATCGTAAAGTTGATATACGGTCTCAACTCTTCAATCCCTTTCCCCTCACGGAGTATGACAGGCGCCTGGCCGGTGAAGTCGACGATTGTAGATGGGACGTTTTCCAGTTCACCCTGGTCGATTATCACCGCGACCGCGTTTCTGAATTCGGGGGTCAGTTCTTCAATGGAAGAGATCGGCTCCTCGGTCGCCACGTTTACGGAGGTCGTAGTTATCGGCCTGCCGAATCTTTTTACTATTTCAAGAGGCACCGGGTGGTTCGGTATGCGGACGCCGATGGCATGTTCGCTGTTAACCATCTTTCTTGAGACGGAGTTGTTTACCGGGAGGACGAATGTGTACGGTCCCGGCAGTACCTGTCTCAATACCCTGTGGGCGGAGTTGGAGAGTTTTGCGTATTGCGAAATTTCGCTTAAACCGTCGCAGATAAAGCTGAACGGCTTTTTGCTTGGGCGTTTTTTCAGGTTATTCAGTTTCGTGAGAGCTTTTGGATTCGCCATATCGCACCCTATCCCGTAGATGGTATCGGTGGGGTATATTATCAGTTCCCCCTTTGCCAAAGCCTCCACGGCGGCATCTATCATCCTTTTGGATATCTTCCCCCGAAATATGACCGCACTCATACCGGCTATTCTATTTTTGAAGGAGAGTAAAGGCAAGGAAGCATTCAATGGAGTTTATCCGGCTTGCCTGCGCGAGGTTTTGAGAAGAGGCTAATCGTCGCTAATGACGGTGCAGACCACACGGCGGTTGCTCCGGGGGCCGTCGAAATCGCAGAAGAATATGTTTTGCCACTGGGAGAGGCCAAGCTGTCCGTCGATAACAGGTATCGTCTCGGACGGGCCTATCAGACCCGCCTTTATGTGTGAGTCGCCGTTGCCGTCCTGTCTGTCGTGGAGCCAGACCCCTTTGGGGATTATCTTCCGAAGAAAGTCGATCACGTCGGTCGGGACCGAGGGGTCCCAGTTCTCCTGGATCATGATCGCCGAAGTAGCCCCCTGCGCGTAGAGCGACATGATGCCGTTCCTTACTCCGCTTTTCGAAACGATGCTCCTTGCATCTTTTGTGATGTCGATAAGTTCTTCCCTTTTTGTGGAGTGAACCGTGATTATTTCTCTCATTCGGGGATTATATTGGAAATCCGGGTGTGAAATAAACGGCAGGATCAAGGGGGGGTCAAATATTCTTTTTTACAGCCTCGAGGGTGGTGAATGAACCGGTGACGAGAAGCATGCGTGGCGAGGAGTTTTTGGCGATGCTTTTCATTTCATGATGTTCGATATGTACAGCTTTTATTCCAGCTTTTCTGGCGTATGGCAACAGCGCGTTTGCGGGAACCGCACGAAAATCGTCCGGCGTGATACATGCCATCGAAGCGGTAACCGGAGCAAGCATCTTGAGCATCATGCGGAAATTTTTTCCTCTGAGTACCCCGAAAATAATATCGAATTTCCTGTTCGGGTAAATTGCCTTCAGGTTGGAGACGAGAAGTTTTACCGCCGCCGGGTTGTGAGCGGCGTCGAAAATAAGCGTGCGCTTCTTTCGTTTAACTATTTCGAAACGTCCCGGAAGCCGGGTGCGGGAAACAGCTTTTGCTATGGCTTTTTCACTAATCGTAAGCCCCGAAACAAGAACGGCCTGCACTGCGACGGCGGAGTTGATCAACTGATGCGCTCCCGGCATGCATGGCGAGAGTTTGAACCGTTCACCTTTGGAGGAGAGGAATTCCCCTTTATCGGTAATCGAGAAATTCTTTCCAAGAAAGAGAGGGGTGGTACCTCTCTTTTTCGAGATATCGTGTATCACTTTTACTGCCTGCGGGGTTTTGTCGCCGAAGACGACCGGCCGCCCCCTTTTAATGATCCCGGCTTTTTCGTAGGCTATGCTCCCGATAGTATTGCCGAGAAAGGCGGTGTGCTCTTTTGAAATGTTCGTAATTACCGAAACGAGGGGATCAATGACGTTAGTGGCGTCGAACCGCCCCCCCATACCGGTTTCCATCACAGCAACGTCCACGCCGGTCTCCACGAAACAGCAGAAGGCGAGCGCGGTGGTCCACTCAAAAAAGGTTATATTTTTTGGGCACGGGATCCCTTTCTTATCTGCAGAATCGTAAAGCCTCCCCATCCTGTTAAGCGTTTTTACAATTACCTGCTTGGAGACCATTCTGCCGTTTATCTGTATCCGTTCACGGTAGTCAACGAGGTGGGGCGAAAAGAATGCGCCAGTCTTATATCCAGATTCCGCGAGTATCGAGGCGATGTAGGCGGTTGTGGAACCTTTTCCGTTCGTTCCGGCAACATGGATAAAATCGATCTTTTTTTGCGGATTGCCAAGTATGGCGAGGAGCTGTTTCACAGGGGGGAGCGACGGGCGCATCCCGAGCCTCTTGTATCCGTACAGCTCTTTCATCAGCAGACTGAAAGTTTTATCTTTAAACATCTATAATAAAGGAAACATAATAAGGGTTTTCAAATGCGACAGGCACCCATTGTATGGAAGCTGTCGCCCGGAATATATAGAAAAATTGTTTTGAGGAATACATTTTGATGGCGGATGTTCTTTTCCGGTTCAGGCTGGGCGCGCTCATTTTTTTCGCTATCTCTGGAGTCCTCCTTTCGTGCTCCGCCAAAGGAGAGGTCTCAATTGATGAGAAGAGGGAGGCGATCCATGTTGAGCTTTTCAAGGTGGTTCCACGCACCATATCGAAGAAATATACCGTGTCGGCGCTCCTTGAGGGGAGCGAGGAGGCGATAGTGGCCTCATCGATCGCCGGAGTAGTAAAGGAGTTTTATGTGCGTGAAGGGGATCATGTAAAACGGGGGGAGAAGATGCTTCTGATAGATCCGGAAGATTATCTTCTGGAAACAAAGCGCGCTCGAGCGGTGGCGAAGGCGAAAAGAAACAGCTACAAAAGAGAGAAGAAGCTAAAGGCGAAGGGGGCGGTTTCCGGCGCTGTGCTTGAGGCTGTTCAAACAGAAATGGAGATCGCGGATGTCGCGCTCTCCCAGGCGGAGCTTGCGCTGAAAAGGACGGTTGTCAAAAGCCCGATAAAGGGGGAGGTTGTCACCAGGGATATCCTTTTGGGTAGCCGCGTAATGCCGGGGAGCAGACTGTTCAAGGTAGTGGATACTGACAAAGTAAAGATGAACGTCGCGCTCTCGGAAAAGGAGGTGATCCACCTCCATACGGACGATGAGCTTGCCGTGGAGATCGACGCTTGGCCGGGGGTTGTATTTGTTGGGAAGATTATTTCTGTCCGGATAAGTCCCGATGCGGAAACCGCCTCGTTCCCTGTCGAAATAATCCTCAAAAGCGACGACAAGCTGAAACCGGGGATGGTTGCCCGCACATCGCTAAAAGGTGAAATTTTTGAAAACCTGATCCTTGTTCCTGCCGAAGCGATCATGGAAAAAGGGGGAGAGGATTTCATATTCATATTTTCAGACGGCGCGGCGAAGTTGAGGAAGATAGAAAGAGGAAAGCGTTTCGGCGATTTTATTGAGGTTACCGGCGGCCTTGGTGCGGGGGAGGAGATAATACCTGTATTTGGGCCGGAGCTTGTGGACGGATCACCTGTTGAGGTGGTGAAAAAGGGGAGCACAGAAGATAAGGGGAAAGATATTCCCCTTCAGGGGGCGTCTATTATGGATGATCCCGCAGAGAGCGTTGAGAAATGAACTATCCGGGCGGCAGGCTATTAGGAGGGAATTGAAGCGTTATTTTCCCTCGGCTTTTTTGCTGCCCTGATCTTTTTCCGTAGAAGCACCGGTAAGTTTTTTTGTCATATCTTCAATAAGGCCCGCGAGCTTGGTGTATTTTTGGAACTGTTTAATTTTCGCAAGATTCGGATTGGCATAGATCGCTTCCATGAGGCGAAATGAAGCCTGAGCCTGATCATCCATCTCAAGATATGTTTCGGCCAGTTCGCAAAGTATCCACTCCATCTGTTTTGGCTTGAATGAAAGAATCTCCTTGTAGATGCCAGCCGCCTTTGCGAGATCGTACCCTTCCCTGACCGCGTTCGCGTAGCCAAGTCCCGCAGTTTTGAGGTTTTCGATAACGATCTCCCTGTCGGGCACTTCGTGCTGAAGGAGTTCCTTGAATATTTCAAACGCCTTACCTACCTGTCCGTTCTTTCTTAGCTCTATGGCGAAATTATTGAATACGGGGCCGACCATGGTCGCATCCTGTTCGATGACGTTTCTGAATATCTTCTCGGCCTCTCCGTAATATTTGAATCTCGCGAGGAGGATCGCGTTGTCGATCTTGGCGTCAATATCAAGGCTCTTTCCGAGAAAATCGATATCCTTCGTTTTTTCCAGCATTTTGGCGGTGAGCTCCGAGAGGCTTTTCTGCTCTTCTTCAAGGCCAAGCCCCCTTATGTCGGTGGATGCGAGCGCGTTCATGATGGGCGCGAAAGGGGAGACGGGCACTTTTTCCGGGAAGGCGCTGTTTTCCTTGATGACCTTTTCAATCATCGTTTCGGACTGCTTAATGTGCTTCATTCCGGTATTGAAAAGTTCCTTGGCCTTTTCAGTGTTGCCGTTCTTCGCCTGAATCGGGATCATTGCGAAACAGCAGGCGCTGATCTTCGCGTACGGGTCAGGTGCAGACTTCTGGAGATTGTTTGCCTCACGATAGTCGTTTAGCGCAAGATTGTATTTCCTGATTTTAAAGAAAGAGTCGCCCCGGTTCATGAGCGCCTCAAAATTGGGCTTCAGTTCAATGGCTTTTGTAAGAAGCTCGATCGCTTTTTCATAGTTCCCCTTCGCCATATGTTCCGTGGCTTCGTCGTTCAGCGCCTTGTACATGTCTATCTTGTCGGTGTCCAACTCGCCGGCTTTCAGGATCTCCTCTTCTTCCACCGAAACTTTCTGTTTTAGTGCGTCGCTGAAATCGAGAAGCCCCTCAAGCAGTTCTTCAATATTCTGTTCGGTGGTCGCTCCGGGCGTGAGGAAGAGGGCGGACCTGATTCCAAAATTGCCCAAAAGCCTGAATACCTCTAGCTGTTGTTTTGGAGATACCGATTTCAGGAATATCGGCACCAGATTCGTAAACGGGAGGTTAGGCAATACTTTTTTAACCTGCCGCAAAAGCTCAATGATATTGGACCGGGTATACTGCGGGTGATAATGGAGGAGTACGAGGTTCCCTTTTGACAGCCATTGACCGAGGTTTTGAACAATAACCCTTGTCTCCTGCTTGTTCTGGGCGAAGCTGTTGAAACCAAGTTTTTCAAATATACCAAGAAGGTTTTCGGCGAGCGCCTTGTCCCCAATAGAGGTCCGGATAATCGGATATTTTTGGGCAAGATCGTTCAATAGTGGGCGGTATTCGAGGTAAAGCTTCTGTATTTGAGGGAGGTGACTGATATTGCCTTCCATTTTTGACTCACCCTCCCCTGGAGACTTAATATTTTTCATTTATGCGAAACATCCCATTGCTCAATATTCTAAAACCTGAACGACACACGTATCAATAGTTTACCATCATAAGGCTATCTTGACAGAATTATCCAGTTTTTTGCGACAGGGGGGTAACAAATTGCGAGAATTTGAATTGCTGATATAATGGGGGTGCATATTTTGTTACACCTGTGGCGAAATTCGTCTGGCGTGTTCACATAATTTCATAAGATACTATAATGAAATAGTTTTTTGAAATATGAGGGATTGACAGCAATTTTTCTGACAAACGAGTTATTTAGTAGCTTGAACCTTTGAAAATTTTGTATCTTCTTTTCATAACAGATTAACAGCTTTCTGGTTTCGGGGGATAGTGATGATGTGGGCGGATCTTCCTATTTGCGTCTTCCAGGTTCCAATTGTTGAATTGAAAGAGACGTAGCAGGTGAAAGTGATGAGTCCAGTAAAAGAGAAACAGATATACCTCTATCTCGTGATGGCTTCTGTTTCGATAGTCATTGCCGCTACATCCATAGGTATTCTTTACAACGTATCTTTTGAACAGCAAAAACATGGGTTGAAGCACCTGGTCCAAAGCCGCGCCCGATTTGTCGAGTCACACATACGGCAGGATAGTTCGTCTGCCAGGTTGGATACCAAATCCCCATTTGAACGAACGCTTGAACTGCTGCGGATGTCCCAGGAAGACTACGCGGGATTTGGGAATACCGGCGAATTTACAATGGCAAAACTTGAGAATGATAAGGTTCATTTTCTCATAAGGCACAGGCATGATAACCCTTTGCTCGACGAGGAAGAGCATGTTCCCTTCCCGATGGGTAGCAAGAACGCCGACCCGATCCAGAGGGCTTTGGCGGGGTTGTCCGGTACGATGATCGGGGAGGATTACAGGGGAGTATCGGTTTTGGCCGCGTACGAACCGGTCAAATTCGAGGGTTTTCCTGTCGGGATCGTTGCGAAAGTCGATTTGCCGGAGATACGTGCGCCGTTCATTCGGGCGGCCATCATCACCTCTCTTTGCGCGCTTGTGGCGATAGTCATAGGAACGCTCATTTTCAGGAGGGTAAGCGACCCGTTAATATCGGAACTCTATGAGAGCGAGGTACGATATCGCCAGCTGGTGGAGCTGTCACCGGACGGGATCATTATTCACTCAGGAGGGAAAGTGGTTTTTTCCAACAGCGCGGCTTCGCAATTGGCTGGCGGAAAGGGGCCTGAAGACCTTTTTGGAAAACCGGTTTTGGGATTCGTACACCCCGACTACCATGAATTCGTAAAAGAGCGGATACGGATAATGATGGAAGAGAAAAAGAAGCTCCCCCTTGCTGAAGAAAAATTCATCCGGCTTGATGGACGTGAAATCGATGTAGAGGTAACTTCAATGCCGATCGTGTATATGAAAAAGCCAGCGGTACAGCTTGTATTCCGCGACATCCGGGAGCGGAGGCAAAGGGACGAGGAGCGCTCGCGTCTGGTAAAGGCCATCGAGCAGTCCGCCGAAACTGTCGTCATAACGGATGTTGACGGCAATATACAGTACGCAAATCCCTTTTTTGAAAAAAGCACCGGCTATACAAGAGAGGAGGCAATCGGGAAAAATCCGCGTATTCTGCAAAGCGGCAAGCACCCAGAATCTTTTTATGACAATCTCTGGGAGACGGTTACTGGCGGGAAGGTATGGTCGGGGTATTTTGTAAACAAAAAGAAAGACGGAACGCTTTACGAGGAAGAGGCGACCATTTCCCCCGTTTTCGACAAGAGCGGGAAGATAGTCAATTATGTGGCGGTGAAGCGCGACGTAACGCATGAGAAATCACTTCAGAGAGCAAAAGAGTATTTCACGGCCGTCACATCCCACGAACTCAGGACCCCTGTCACAAAATTGAAATTGGTGAAAAAGCTTCTTGGCGATATTTTTGCCGACGAAAAGCCAAGGCCCGAATTTGACAAGGTAATGTCGACGATCAATGAAACCGACAGCAGTCTGAACAGGATACTGATGGAGACCGAGCTTCTAACCGATTTGAGCCTTACGCAAACTGAAAAATATCTTAGAAAGGTATTTATACATAATATCCTTTCAGTCAGCATAGAAAACGCTCTGGAGTCCGGAATGGAGGAGCACAGGGAGGTATCGATAATCGAGAACCTCGACAATATCCCGGTGGCGACAGAAATTTACGGCAACAATGATATGGTAAAGACCGTTTTTGATAACATACTTTCCAACGCGATAAAGTATACGCCGGACGGAAAGAGCATTCATGTCTCCGCCGGAATTCAGGACGGTCTTATTGCGGTGGAATTCAAGGACGAGGGGGTCGGTATTCCAAAAGAGGTCAAGGAGCGGATATTTGAGCCATATTATTCACTCAGCAATGTGCTGAACTATTCAACCGGGCAGTACAAGTTCAAGGGGGGCGGGGTTGGCCTTGGTTTGACCATATCCCGCATGATCATGGAGTTTCACAACGGGGAGCTTCTTGTAGAGAGCGAAGGGGTGGATAAGGGAACCAAGGTTACGCTGAAGTTTCCGCTTCTCAAAAAGGTGTAAAATCCGTGTTTAGCAGTAAGTTCTGAAATCTATCTCCGGGAAAATATTGTCCTGTGTCTCGAGCTGTGCGAGCCATTCATAGTCGATCAGGCCGGCTTCTATCTGAGCCGTAAGGTTGTTGAACCTGGCAAGATGTTCCCTCGTTCTTTTTACTGCATATTCGACCATGGTTCCGGTCTTCATTATGAAAGCCCAATCGGAGCTCTGCGCAAGGAGAAGCTCCCTGGCGGCCTGATTCAGTGCCCTTGTTTCACCGCTCGTAGCATGACGGTATTTTTGCGCGATGCGCACCATTTTTTCGCCAGCCCTGATGAGATGAGGATAGATCCAGTCGTTGCTCCCTTCGAGCCATACTTCCGCATATCCCTTGTGCCCCCATGACGACATGGTAGGCATACACACCTGGTTTTTGGGAAACTTTTCCAGATATTCCGACGGTGTAATCGTAGCTATCGTTTTCTGATCGTAGTAGATCTTCCTTAGAAGGAAGTTGATCCAGTCCGGGCCTTCATACCACCAGTGGCCGAAAAGTTCGGCATCGTACGGCGAAACTATTATCGGAACTTTTCCTCCAGTAACGTCATAAAGATGTTCGGCCTGCTTTTCCCTGTTGAACATGAAGTTGCTTGCATGCGAGGCTGCAGTATCCATTGCGCTGGAAGGGGCGTATGGCTCCTTATGGTTGGTATTTCCGGTTATGCGATAGTATTTGATACCGGTCATCTTACGCAAACCGTTTGGCTGAACGTAATCCTTGATGTAAGGGAAATCAAGGTCGTAGCCGATGTCCCTGTAGAATTCCCTGTATCGATAATCTCCCGGATACCCCTCTTCAGCGGACCAAACTTGTTTTGATGATTCCACATCTCTCGCGAAGGCGGCCGCTCCCGCAGGAGTGAAGACCGGGGCGAAGATCCCGTACTTAGGCCTCGGATCGGCGTGAAGCACAGCGTGAGTGTCGACGAGGAAATACCTTATCCCTTCCTCCCGCAGGATTTCATCCAGCCCCGGAAAGAAACCGCATTCAGGAAGCCAGATCCCTTTTGGTCTTCTTCCGAGATTCTTTTCGTAGTTTGCAACGGCAGTTCTAATCTGGGCTCTCACAGCGATCCTGTTGGATTCCATGAGAGGAAGAAAGCCGTGAGTGGCCCCGCAGGTGATTATTTCAAGGTTTCCCTTGTCCTGGAACTCCTTGAATGCCGAGACGAGATTGCATCCGTAGTGGTTTATAAAGAGATCGCGCGAGGAAGTGAACTTCCAGTTGTACATTCTTGCCACTTCGTTGTATTCAGGCTGTCCTGCTGTCCTATGAATCTCCTTTTCCGAAAGTTCGACCAGCTTGTTTATGTAGCGGACGTAACGCGACTGAAGGAGAGGGTCGGTGAGCATCGACATAAGCGTAGGGGTGAGCGACATCGTGATACGAAAATGCACGCCGTCCCTTATCAGCCTGTCGAATACCTGTATCAGCGGAATGTAGGTTTCGGTGATAGCCTCGAAAAGCCAGTCCTCTTCCAGAAACTCCTCATATTCCGGGTGGCGTACATACGGCAGATGCGCGTGTAGTACAAGCGCGAGATATCCCTTTGGCTGATTCAATTTAATTCTCCTTCAATTTGGATATTCAATTTGTCTATTCCCCGCTTTGGGAATGGCCCCCTGAGGAGACAGTTTCCATCAGCCGTTTGCGCATGGCTTCTGTAAGTTCCTGCGAAGAGCCGACCGTGGAAAATCCACCAGAAAGTCCGTATATTCTCCAGAACTCCTCATCTGCGATCATCCACTGCTCGTCCATCCTGGATGATGCGCTAGCGCGCGGAGTGGTTACGCCGTTCGACCTTGCCATGGGATAGAAGTATCCTTGCGGGTCCAAAAGCCCTATCTCGACAAGATAAGAGCAGTCATCGTGCTTGACGTTCAGGTACCATGTGCCGTTGATCGATCCCACGTCAATATCGTAAAAACTGTGAGCGTTGCCTCCAGTGAAAATAATATTTGTCACGTCGTATACTCTTAAAACAGTCCTTGCGTACCGCAGGTCAACCCCTTTTTCAGAAGCTATCCTGCCAGGCTCATCAGGATTTATATCCCAAAAGGTGTAAAGCCAGAATGGGTCGCGTACGAGAAGCACTATTCTGTTGTCCTGATACCTGTCAGGGAGGCCGTTCGTATATTCCAGGTGCTCCTGTCGTTCCGCTACGTGGTATTTCGATTCTGTAATGGCCTGTTCATGCGGAAGCTGAGGCTTCGTAAGAGGTACATCTTCTATTGAGCTAATAACCGGTTTTGCCTTCGCCGAAGCCTTAACGGACTTTGCGGTTTTTTTAGCTGTCTTTTTAGCACCGGCTGTTTTCTTGGATGTTGATTTCACCTTTTTTGCCGATACCTGGCTTTTGGCCCCCTTCTTTATTGACGGCTTTCCGCTCTTTTTCAATATCGCGGAGACAATCTCCTCCTTTGTATTTTTTGCGTCAACAGGGAGTTTAAATTTTGCTTGCGCAAGCTTTAAAAGGTCGGCCTTCGTTTTTTTCAGAAGTTCGCTTTTTGTCATTTTCGTATCCTCAAAAATTTTATATCTGTATTGTCCAATAAATGGAGCTATTAATGTGCCAAAAAGATATTAGTTATCTGGTTGAAAAATGGTGAGATAATCAATCTGCGGATTTTCGATAAACGCAAAAGGGGCGCGCATGCCCCATTAATTGGGCAAGTGGAACCTTTTTGAGTCATAAAGGGGAGGTGGCGGTTTGAATGGTAGCAGAGCGTTTTTTGACGATTATTCAGAGTTTAGCCGATGAATTTCTGAATTCGTGAGATCAGGTCATTCTTGATGATCGGTTCGGTAATGAAGTCGTCTACCCCCATTCGCACCGCTATTTCCCTTGTTTCGGTTTCCTGCATTGAGGTCACAATGATTACCGGGATGTAGCTAGTCTTAGGGTTTTTCTTGATTTTCGTCAGCAGTTCTATTCCGTCCATTTCAGGCATTTTGATGTCTGTTATCACCAAATGAGGTTTTTCGCTTTCGATCAATTTCAAGGCTTCAATGCCGTTTAAAGCTTCGACTATGTTCACATCGAACGGTTTTAAATATCTGGACAAAAGGAAAAGTCTGTCCGGGCTGTCGTCTACCGTGAGGACAAGCGGTTTTACCTGCGGAAGTTTTATATAAAAGGTTGATCCTTTGTCAGGTTCAGATTCCGCGTAAATTATGCCGTTGTGCGCATCGAGTATATCCTTGCAGAGCAGGAGCCCAAGCCCCGTTCCCTTCTCCCCCCTGGTTCCCCGGGTTGAGAATTTTATCCCTTCCTTGAAAAGTTGTTCCATGACATCAGGGTGTATCCCGATGCCGGTGTCCCTGATCGCGATAGTTGAAAATTCATTTTGCGGAATGAAGAGTGTGATCTTGTCGCCATTGTTGCAAAATTTCACCGCGTTGGAGAGGAGGTTCACTGTTGCCTGCGTCAGCAGGTTTTCATCTGCATAGATCCTGCTGTATTTCGGTATTTCATTGTTGATGCTGATACCTTTCTGCTGAGCTAGCGTCTTTATATGTTCTATCGCGTTTTCGGTGATGTAGTAGGGATCCAAAAAGCGAAAAGCTGTGGTAAATTTGCCGGTTTTCAATCTCTCTATATCGAGCAGATCATCGATAAGCTTTTTCATTCTCTGCCCGGAGGAGATCGCGTTCTCAACGATTTTTTTTCTTTCGGTGATCTCGATATCTTCACTGAGGAGTTCCAAAAAGCCTATCATGGTGCCAAGCGGCCCTTTCAGGTCGTGCGACACGATTGATACAAACTTATCTTTCGTTTTGTTTGCGCTCTCCGCCATATCCTTTGCGGCTCGCAACGCAGTTTCTGCGTCTTTACGTTCGGCGATTTCCTGGATAAGAGCTTTGTTCAGTTTTTCGGCATTATCCTTTTCCGCCACGAGGTTGTCTATAAGGTCCAGGTTGTCGAATCGCAGGGTCAGTGATTCGGTAATATCGCGGTTCATTTGACGTGCGGTCATTATCATCAGAACGAGAAAAAGGGTGACCATCGTTCCCATAGCTTTCGGAATTTCTCCACTCTGTAAAAAAAGCATGACAATGACAGGCAGCAGAGAGGAGATGCTGTATGCGTAAAAAGATTCGATGACGGTTGAATTTGTCCCGGTTGCTCCCGCGACCATTCCGCCAAGAACAAACGCGATAAAGACCTGGTGCGGCGTGGAAGTTTCCGGAAAGAGGAAGATAGCGGAAGAACCCCAAACTGTACCGAGCAAAAGCATCGAAATCGTTAAGTAGTTCTGCCATTTCCGCAGATTTTTGCCGGTTCTTTCCTTTTTAATATAGACGCGGAAAAGAAGCGTCCTGAAAATAGTTGCCGTCATTATGGAGGCAAGCCAGATGACAATCGCTCTGTGTGACGCGTAATCCCACAGAACGTAAGCTAAAATTAAACTATTTATGAAAATCGCGATGTTTGCGATATGCGTCCGCGAATAGATAAGTTTTGTCTTCACAATTCCGAGTTTTTCGGAATTTTTATTTCGCGCCCGTAAATCTTTTTCCAAAGCCACTCTTGCAACCCCACTTTAAAAAAGAGATATAAGGATAACATGGTTATAACAACATTTTGCATATGATTGAATTCATGCAAACAGACATGTCTGATTTTGGCTGACTGGCATTTTCAGGATCGATCCTCTGACGAATTCTTAAATGTAAATAATGTCAAAAATACAGATTCTTTCATGCTCTTTTGACGCTTCAGTGATGTTTTGGATGAAGCCTTTCATGTTCTGCAAATTCGCAGTTGTTTTTCAAGCATTTATTGTAGCGAGGTTCATGGCACGCATTGTGCTACTAAATAAGGCAGGTGTAATGTAACTGCAATTTACGGGAAAGGAGGACGATTTTGGACAAGCTGAAAAATTTCTTTTACGCGGTTGAGCTTCTCGGTTCTTTGCTGATTGTCACCTTGATGGCCTTTTCGATACTGCCGAAATATCCGTGGTAGCGAAGGAAAGTTTGGCAATCAATTATAAGGAGAAAGTAAAAAGGATTCGGGCCGTTATTGGACAAAAAACTTCCCTGCCAGGATGGAACCATTAGCGGCCTCTGCTCCGTCAACAAGGTAAAATTATTGCTGAGGCAAAGTGAGCAGTGGAATGGTGAAATTGAATTCCGAGCCCGCACTGTTCCCCATGTTTGATACCGGGCTTACCACCCATATCTTTCCGTTATGCAATTCGACCAGATTTTTACATATCGCAAGGCCTAGTCCTGTCCCTTCCTTGTTGTTGATTTGTTTGCCGGGTTTGAATTTCTCGAAAATCCTCTCCTTTTCCTCTTCGGTAAATCCCGGGCCGTTGTCTATAACGCTTATCAGCATACTGTTTTCCACGGCGGTTTTTCTGATCTTGATCTTGCCGTTTGGAGGAGTAAATTTGATGGCGTTCACGGTGAGATTGTTCAGTATCTGGTAAAGCTTGCTGTTGTCCGCGATAACGGTTTTTGGATTTTCGTCCGGCTCGTAGATCAGCTCGATCCCCTTTTCGTCGGCGCTCAGTTTCATTGTTCTGACAAGCTCCGTTATCAGATTGTCCATGTCGACTTCGGCAAGGTGCAGTCTCATTTCTCCGGCTTCAACTTTTGCAAGGTCTAGAATGTCGTTGATGAGGGTAAGGAGTCGGTTTGACGAATTGATGATCGTCTGAAGGTGTTTAGTCTCGGTTCCTTTCTTTTCGGCCTCCGAGATGAGAATTTTGGCGTAAGAGGAGATAAGCCCCACCGGGGAGCGCATGTCATGCGAGACTATCGATACGAATTCGTCTTTTATTTTATTCAGCTTTTCTAGCTCCATGTTTTTTTCCGCCAGCTCCGTGGCGTATTTTGCCTTTTCCTGGGCGGCTACCCTTACATGGTTCAGCCTCATCAGTATGATCGCGCCGATATAGAGAATGGTCGCTACGAAAGAGGCAAGCATCAGCGATTTAAAACGGCTCTCCTGAACCAGTTTGGTAATTTCATTTTTAGGGGTCATTATCGCTACCGACCAAATGACATCCGAAAAACTGGCGGGTGAGAAGGAGACCAGCACCGGATATGAAATTACTTTTCCCCCTGCCGTTTTCTGCATTTTACGCCAAAGGGTTTTTTCCTCACCATTCATCATCATCTTTATAAGTTCTTCCCCTTCCGGGTATGTGCCGAGATGCCGTATGAATCCAAGAACCTCCTGTCTGCTTTTCTGACTCGCAAGGCCGACAAGTGTGTGCGTAACAATGAAGGCGGCGCTTCCTTTCTTAAATCCGATGGATTCGAGAAGATTGTTTTCAAGCTGGGCCTTCGAGATAAGCGCCACTATCATTCCGCTTAAAAAGTAGCTCCCTTCCTTTGTGGGTCTAAGGAGGGGGGAGGCAACCGCAAAGCCTGCGAACTGACCGTCTATTACCAAGCCGTCGCTGATTATTGTTTCATCCTCGGATCGCTCTTGCCATGCGGGGTCGCTCCTCTTTAGGATCATTGTTTTGAATAGCGTCTGAAGCTGTTCCAGAAGTTCCGGCGAGTGCTCACCGAATACCGGATCCACCAGCACCCTTCCGGCATAATCCAGCAGAATAATGGTTGAAATGACCTCTTCATGGCTGTTGATTATCCCTTCTATTTCATCAATGGCCCGCTCCTTGTCCAGATTCTGGGCAGAGAGTATCTTTGACAATAGTCTTAGTTCCGTCTCCACCTCCTCGAAAAACATGCGGAGTGTTTTTGCGGAGGATTCAGCAAGTACCGACTGGTAGGTGGCGTATTCGGCTTCAATTTCGTCGTAAACCGAATCGCTCAGATTATCGGCTATAAGAGATATTAAAACGACTACAAACGCGAGCGAAAGCCAGACGAAAACGTCGATCTTTCTCTTTATCATCTTCTCCCTTTTCTTGGCTGAAAACGGCAGACCACCGGTGAGCCGTCGAAACCGTACTCTTTCCGTATGTTGTTTACAAGGTATCGCTGGTAATGCTCAGGTATGCGCTCCGGGCTGTTCACCGAGAAATTGAATATCGGAGGAGCGCTTTTTGTTTGTGATACATAATAGAACTTTGCTCTCTTTCCGTCCACTACCGGTGGTGATTTTCTGTCTACCCATTTAATAATGTTCCGGTTAAGCGGGCCTGTGTCGACCCTTTTGCCGTACTCTTTCATAACGTCCTGGATCACTTCGAATATCTGGCCTGTTCTCTGTCCCGTGACCGCCGATACGAATATGACCGGCGCGAACGAAAGGAACTTCAGCTCTTCCCTCAGGTTGTCGGTATAGACCTTTGTAGATTGCGAATCCTTTTCGGCGAGATCCCATTTGTTCACGACGATGATGCAGGCCTTCGCCTCATCCCTAATAATGCCGGCTATCTTTGATTCCTGATCCCCGATCCCCCGCTTCGCGTCAATCACAAGAAGAGCTACCTGGCACCTCGATATCGCCTTGAGCGCCATTATCACGGAAAATTTTTCGAGCTTCTGCACAATGCGGTTTTTCTTTCTCATGCCCGCCGTGTCGATAAAGATGAACTCCTTGTTGTGCCACTGGACAACTGAATCGATACTTTCCCGCGTTGTCCCCGGAATGTCGGAGACCATCATCCTGTCCTCTCCCATTATCTTGTTAAGAAGAGATGATTTCCCTACGTTCGGCCTGCCGACGATCGCAACTGTGACAGGTTTTTCCACATCTTCCCCTTCCTCTTCTTCGGGATCCCTCTCTCTCCCTTCCACCAGCGCTTCGGCAAGGTCGCCAAGCCCTACGGAATGTTCGGCGGAAACGGCGATCACTTCGTCAAGGCCGAGTTCGAAAAACTCCGAGAGATTGAAATCGTTTCTAGGAGTGTCGATCTTGTTTGCGGCGACCACAACGCGCTTCCCGCTCTTGCGGAGCATCTCAGCGATATCCCTGTCTATCGGCGTGAGCCCCTGACGGCCGTCGACGGCAAAGCAGATGACGTCAGCTTCCTCCACGGCAAGCAGCGCCTGCTCCCGAACCTGTGTGGAAATTTCGTCATCAGGTGAAAATTCAAGACCGCCGGTATCTATTAGAATGGCGTTCCGCCCTTCGAGATCGGCTTGGCCAAGCAGTCTGTCGCGCGTCACACCGGCGTAGTTGTCCACTATCGAGCGCCGCGTTCCGGTCAGCTTGTTGAAAAGTGTCGACTTCCCCACGTTGGGGCGGCCGACGATACAAACGGTAAATGCTCCCGCCATGATTTCCTCTCTGGCAAACTGACATATTAACATGCCAAGTCCCATAGAAAAAGAATGCTTTATACCCTCTTTTTCTGCTGACAAGCCTTGAACGGCCCGCAAACCAGGCATTCAAGATGAAAAAAAAATTACTCGTGGAGCATCCAGTCTGAGCAAAAGCGGCCAGCGTATGCCAAACTTTTCACCGCTTCATTCAGGCGCCTTGAAATGAATGAAAAATTCCTTATTACCTTTCGCCCCGGTGATGGGGGACTCCGTAAAACCTTTTGAGGCAAGTCCTATTGATTCGCCGAACGATGCTATCTTCTCTATAACGGAAATGTGGCTCTTCGGGTCGCGGATTATCCCTCTCCCTTTCGAGGCTTCCACCTTACCGACTTCGAACTGGGGCTTAACCAGCGCGAGAATCTCCCCGCCGGGTTGCATCACCCCTTTTACCGGATTCAATATGAGCTCCAGCGAAATGAACGATACGTCGATCACGGCAATTTCGAATAAACCTCCCGCATTTTCGGGAGACATTTCTCGCGCGTTAAACTCTTCCTTTGATATGACCCTGCTGTCGTTCCGCAGTTTCCAGTCGAGCTGTCCCTTGCCGACGTCAAGCGCGGTAACAGACTCCGCCCCAAGCTGAAGGAGGCAGTCGGTAAAACCCCCAGTAGAAGAGCCGACATCGATACATTTTTTTCCTTCGACCTCAATGCTGAAATGCTTGATCGCGTGGGCGAGTTTTGTCCCCCCGCGCGAGACGTAAGGGTGGTCCGGCTGTTTTACGGAAATTTCGATATCTTCATCGAAATTCTCTCCAGCTTTTTCCAGTTTCCTCCCGCCGGTGGAAACATTCCCTGTCATTATTAGCGATTGCGCGCGCGACCTGTTGTCGGCGAGCCCCTTTTCGACCAGTAGAATATCAAGCCTTTTTTTTGCCATAAGCCAAGTTTAATGGAAGAATGGTGCGATAAGGAAAGTTATTCACCCCATGATTTATGGGATAGAATCTCCAGATGGAAAATCTCGAAATACGTTTTACTGCGGTGATCATTAATTGCCGCGGCAGGGGAGGCGTGAGCCGAACGATGCCTATTTCTCCCCGTTTCGCGTCAGGAGGGAGCGATTTTTAAATTCGGAATATTAAAAGCCGCACGGGAGGCGATATCCCGCATAGGGGAGATTTTCGTCAAAATTTTCCGGTCCAAGTCGGCGCCGCCCGCGAAAAAAACGGTAACCGAAAAGCAGGAGAAAAAAGAGGATACCGCGAAAGCCGAGCCGTCCGCGAAAACCGGCGGTGAACCAAATATCTCAGCCATGAAGAGTTCGTCGAAACCTCTCATCTCAACGGCATCGACGCCGAAAAAGGCAGAGGAAAAAGAAAAGCCTTCATTAAAAGCAACAGAGGGAAAAGCAGAAACGCCGCCCGATACCGCGGCGTTGGAAACTGGCGGGGGGGCATTCACTCCGATGGAGTTTGCCACCGCCGCAATAAATGAAGGAGATATCGTGGAAACCATGACCCAGGAAATAACCTTTGACGACATCCGCGAGCAAATTGTCGAGCCGGGTAAGGAAAAAGAGGAAAATGTGACCGCAGTAGCGGGTGTCATTGAAGAACCTGCCGTTGAAACCGTGGCTGTGGCAGAGGAGGAGAAGTCTGAAGAGATACCTGTTGAAGAGGCTCAGGCCGATCCCGAAGAAGTAGCCGATGTGATTGAGGAAGAGGAGAAGGTCGAGGAAGGCTCGACAGAAGAATCACCCGAGGAGCCTGAAACCGTGTCTGTGGCCGAGGAGGAGAAGGTCGAGGAAGGCTCGACAGAAGAATCACCCGAGGAGCCTGAAACCGTGGCTGTGGCAGAGGAGGAGCAAGCCGAAGAGATACCTGTTGAAGAGGCACCGGTCGCACCCGAGACGGAAGCGGAACAGGAGATCGAGGATAGAGAGCTGACGGAAGAGGAATTGGAAGCGGAGGCGCTAGCTGAAGCGGAGGCGGAAGCGGAAGCAGAGGCGGCCGCGAAGATGGAGGAACAGCGGGAACTTTTCGAGGATCAGGAGATCTACGAGCCTTTAAAACTGTCAATCAATAAACTCACCGCGACTGAAGAGGAGATAGCCGCCCTGATTGCCGGGAGGGTTGCCGGAATGGAACCGGATGCCGCGATGAAATTCACGGTCATTCTCGAAAACTCCGAACCAGCTATTGAAATGGCGGTAATGTATTTAAATGAGGAGGCCCCCGATATTAATGGATATATCTCCGCGATAGAGGAGAAAAAGATTGCTCTCAAATCGCGGTTCGAAAACGATGTTGAGCGCGAGAAGCTCGACAAGGGAGATTTTCCGGATACCGTTTCATTGGTGACACTCGCCGTTTTTCTTTTATCGCATGAAAAACTTTCTGAAAAAATGGGGAAGGCGCTGAACATCCTTTCGGCCTCTACGTTTTTCTCAAATGAAAACATTCCGCTGGAAATCATCGAGAGGCACATCGAGTACATACCGGAGCCTATCTCCACGCCGGAGATATCCTTCTTCAGCGCGCCCGATACGATTGGGAAACTTCTGCCGACCCGGTATCTGAACGGTGATTTTTCGATTGATCCGATCATGCAACAGCTTATCCGTTTCAATCTTGATTTCCGCGACAGGAAAAAATGGGGGCAGGCGGTTGCCGACATCATATCTTCCGAGTTCCCGGAGAAAACCTATGACACATCCAAATGGGATGAAGCCTCGAAACTGTATCACCACGCCGTAGCGTCGGCCAACAACGCCAAATTCTATAACGTCGCCGGAGAATCGGCGGCAAGACTTTTCAATCTTTGCGGCCTTTACCAGAAAAGCCGCGGCTCTTTTGGTGAAGCGAAGACGCTGTTAAATTCCGCCGTCGAGACGGCCATGTCGGCATATGGCAAGAAACATCCGGAACTTGCGGTTGTATTAAACAACCGGGGGATGCTCCTCCGGGAACTCTCGGAGTACGCGCAGGCGGTAAAGGATCTGAATCTTGCGCTGGAAATAAACATGGAAGCGCTCGGCGCGGACAATCCTTCAACCCTTTCCAATATGAACAACCTCGGCCTTCTCCAGATGGATAACGGAGATTTCGCAAACGCGAAACTGAATTTCGAAAAAGCACTCAGGACCGGAGAAAAGATCTTCAGTAAAAGACATCATCAGGTCGCGATATTTTGCAATAACCTCGCCGTGATTCATTTCAGGACGGGTGAGCTTGAGAAGGCGAAGGAGCTGGCCGTCCGCGCATCGAGCATCGACAAGGAGGTGCTCGGCAGCGGGCATCCCGCCGTCGCTGTGAGGCTGTCGAACCTTGCCTCCATTCAGAAACGGCTTGGCGAGATGGATGAAGCGCTGGAAAATTACACTGAAGCGCTGCACATTGATGAAGCGGTGTTTGGCAAATCGCATCCTAGGGTCGCCGAAGACCTCGGCAACATCGCCTTGCTGCAGAAGTTGACCGGGGATAATGATTCTGCAAGGAAAAATTTCCGCCAGGCTTTGCAGACGAACGAGGCTCTTCTCGGAAAGAAACATCCGACCTACGCAATCCAGCAGAACAATTACGGACGGTTCCTTCTCGCCAAAGGGGACAGGAAAAACGGGCTCGTCAACTGCCGCCAGGCTCTTGCCACGCTCGAAAAGTCGCTCGGAAAGAATCATTATCTGACCGCTGAAGTAAAAAGGGGAGTTGAATCGGCCGAAAAGAAGGGGTAATGGACCGTCTCCTTTCCGGCGAAGGCGGATGCTTATCCAGTTTTCTCTGCTTTGCAGGAACCGCACATCAACGGTTTTTCTTTTCATTCAAAGGCGTTAAAATCAGACATGGTTTTTTTTGGAGAAATTTGTTGCCGGTAACTAAAAGGCTTTATTGGTTCCTGATAGTCATTTCTCTTTTCAGGCTGGCGGTAGCATCCGTTCTGGAACTCTCTCCCGATGAAGGGTACTACTGGCAGTGGGGGAAAAACCTCAGCCTTAGCTATTACGACCACCCGCCGATGGTCGCCCTGTTTATCGCGATAACCACGCTTTTTTCGGACGCAGAGTTCTTCGTCCGCCTCTCCGGCGTTCTTGGAGCGGCTCTCTCTTCACTGCTGATATACATCCTCACCGTAAAACTTTTCAAGGATGAGGTCGCGGGTTTCATGGCGGTGATCGTCATGAACCTTTCCCTGATATTCTCAGCCGGTGCGCTGGTGATCACGCCGGATACGCCGCTCGTTATCTTCTATCTCGCTTCTCTTATCACGTTTTACACGGCGGCAAATTCTGACCCTTCTTCAACAGCTTCATACGGCAAGTGGATCATCGCCGGCACCGTGACTGGCCTTGCCATGCTCAGCAAATATACCGCCGTATTCTTTTTCCCCTGCGCCTTCATGTATATGCTCATAGCCCCGGAGAAAAGGGTGTGGCTCATCAGGCCGCATCCATATATCGCGGCGGTAACGGCGTTCATTACCTTTACGCCGGTACTGCTCTGGAACGCGAGGTATGACTGGATATCGTTTGCTTTCCAGGCGGAGCATGGGCTGGCGAAACTGAAGACGGCCTGGTACGCACTCTTCGCCGAGTTCTTCAGTTTCCAGATAGTTCTTTATTCCTTCGGAATATTCTTTTTTCTCATTGCGGCGTTCTTTACGCTTTTTCCGAGGTCGTTTGGCTTCGGCTCCGGCAAAGATGCAAGGCCGGAGGTTCTCGACGGGTCGCGGTTTCTCCTTTCGTTCGCGCTCCCCATTCTCCTTTTCTTCTTTTTCAACGCGACACGCGCGAGGGTGGAGGGGAACTGGCCTATCCTTGGCTATCTCCCTCTCTTTGTCCAGACAGGTGTGTTGGCCGTTGAAAGGTATTTGAAGGATGGCGTACGCTGGAGTGTTTCCGTTTCCGTCGGCATCGCGCTGTTCCTCCTGGCATTTTTCCATCTGCAGATAGTGAATCCCGTGATACCCCATCCTCACAGGGATGAGATAAGCATACGCCTCTACGGCTGGGAAGAGATAGGGAGAAGGGTCGACGCGAACAGGGAGAACGGCAGGTTCACCTTCGCGGTGACGAACAGGGCACAGGTCGCTTCCCTTGTGAACTATTACACATCACCCCATATGGAAACCTACATGCCCCACTCGAACTGGAAAAGATTCTTTTTTCTAAAACCGATAGATTCGCGCATCGGTGAGAACGCGATATACGTTACCGAAGTTAGGCGCGACGATATCGAAAATATAAAAAAGATGTTCGAGAAAGTCGAGAAGGCGGAGTCGTTCGACACCCTTAGAAAGGGGGAGCTCATTAGGAAGGTGAATATCTACAAGTGCTACAATTACCTTGGAGGCATAAAGTGACAATCGTCGGCAAAGCCTCGTACGACAAGGTGGTCTTCGCCGGTTTCAAGCATTCGGGGAAGAGCCTCATCGGGAAAATGGTTGCCGAAAAGCTCGGGTTCAGGTTTGTCGATATCGACGATGTCATTGAAGACGAGTATGTAGCCGGCGGAGGCGAAAAGGTCACGGTCAGGGAGATCTATAAAAAACTTGGAAGTGGAGGTTTTTTGGAACTCGAAGCGCTGGCTATCCGCGCAGTGTCGGGGGAAAAAGGGGCGGTCATTTCCCTTGGAGGGGCGAGCCCGCTTAACTCCGGTTTCGATAAGGCACTTTTCGGGCGGGCGGTATTTGTATATCTGGCGGTAAGGCCGGATGTGCTTTATGAAAGAATAATCGCGAAAGGAATTCCCCCCTTTCTGGATGAAGAGAGGCCGAGGGGGAGCATGGATGAACTCCTTGAGAAGAGAACTCCGTATTACGAGTCGATTTCTGATATAAAGGTGGATAATACCGACAGGGAACCGGCGGAAGTCGCCGGGGGGATAATTGAAGAACTAAGGAGAAGGTATGCCGGGTAATACTTTCGGGACTCTGCTCCGCCTGACAACGTGGGGCGAATCGCATGGCGCCGCAATAGGCGGCGTTCTGGACGGATGCCCGTCGGGCATTGAATTGAGCGAGGCCGACATGCAGGTCGATCTCGACAGGCGGAAGCCGGGGCAGAGCAGGCACGCGTCACAGCGCAAGGAGCCGGACACCGTTGAAATTCTCTCCGGCCTGTTTGAAGGGAAAACAACCGGCGCGCCTATCTCATTTCTCATAAAGAACAGGGATAAGGATTCGTCGGCTTACGAAGATATAAAAAACCTCTATCGTCCCGGCCACGCCGATCTCTCATACGATATGAAATACGGATTCCGCGATTACCGGGGGGGGGGCCGTTCATCCGCCAGGGAGACGGCGGTGCGCGTTGCCGCCGGTGCGATCGCCAAAAAGATAATCGCAGGAATAAAGGTTACCGGCTACACCATCCAGATAGACGGCGTAAGAGCTGAAACATTCAGCGAGGAAGAGATAGAAAAAAATCCGGTACGTTCCCCCGACCCGAAAGCGGCGGAGGAGATGGAAAAGATCATAGACCTCGCCAGGAAAGCGGGGGATTCCGTCGGTGGGATAGTGGAGGTCACAGCGTCGAATGTCCCGCCGGGGCTTGGGCAACCTGTGTACGGAAAGATCAGCGCCGACCTAGCCTCCGCGCTGATGAGCATCAACGCGATTAAAGGGGTGGAGATAGGGGCCGGGTTTGCCTGCGCTTCCATGAAAGGGAGCGAGTTCAACGACCCGATAACGGCAAAGGGTGGCAAATTCACATTCAAATCGAATAACGCCGGAGGGATCCTCGGCGGGATCACTTCAGGACAGGATATAGTCGTGAGGATAGCGGTCAAGCCTACCCCTTCGATCCTGAAAGAGCAGGAGACAGTCGACAAGGATGGAAAGAGCGCCAGCATCAGCGTGACCGGGAGGCACGACCCCTGCATCTGCCCCCGCGTAGTTCCCGTTGCCGAAGCGATGGTCGCCCTTGTGCTTGCGGATCACATCCTCATCGGCAGGTCGTCGCGAATCTGAGAGTATGGAAAGAGTTTCCCTCATCCTCGCTTCGGGGTCGCCGAGGAGGAAAGAGATTCTTGAGGAGATGAGCCTCCTTTTCGAAGTAAGGAGCGCCGATGTGGACGAAACCTTGCGCGACGGGGAGAGCGCGGAGTCTGCCGCGAGAAGACTCGCTCTGGACAAGGGGGAAGCCGTTGCAAAGGAAGCTGTCGATTCACTCATCATCGCGGCGGACACGCTGGTTACGGTGGAGGGGGAGATACTGGGTAAACCGAAAGATGAAAACGACGCACGCAGGATGCTGAAACTCCTTAGCGGAAGGGGGCACGAAGTTGTCACCGGAATCGCCTTCATTCTCCGCGCGGAGGATGTAAGGCATGTCGTATTCAGCAGGACGGAAGTCTTTTTCCGCAAACTTTCCGAGATCGATATTGAAGATTATATTTCCACCGGCGAATACGCGGGGAAGGCGGGGGCCTACGCCATACAGTCCGCCGGTGGTACGCTCATAGAATCCCATTCGGGGAGCTTTTCAAATGTAGTCGGGTTACCGGTTACCGAGGTGCTGAAATTCGCGTCGGCGTTCGGCATTGACCGTTTTCCGTGGAAGGGGTGAAATGCTGGTCATAGGGCTAACCGGGGGGATAGGCTCTGGGAAATCGACGGCTCTCCGGGTCTTTAAGAAACTTGGTGCATTCATAATAGATGCCGACAGGCTCGCTCGCGATGTGGTTAAACCGGGGCGCCCCGCGTGGCAAGATATCAGGAGCCGTTTCGGCAAAACGGTATTCAATGCAAACCATACTCTCAACAGGAAGAAGCTCGCATCGATAGTTTTCAAGGACGCCAAGGCGCTAAAGGAGCTGAACGCCATGATCCATCCCCGCGTATTCGAAGAGGAGAAGGCGCTTATAGGAAAATATTCGAAGAGCGGCAAAAATGCCGTCGTCGTAGTTGACGCGCCCCTGATGATAGAGAGCGGTTCGCATAAATGGAAAGACGTCTTGGTGGTAATGAAGGCTTCGCGCGAAAGTCAGGTTGCGCGCATTGTAAAGAACAAGGGTATGAGCAGGAAAGAGGCGGAAGCCCGCATCGCGGCGCAGATGCCGCTGGCGGAAAAGCTCAAGTATGCCGATTTCGTTATTGAAAACGATTCCACGCTGGCAGACTGCAGGCGCAACGCGGAGAAGGTTTATCGGGAAATTCTGAAAAGGCATCGAGGTAAATAGTCCACTCGCGCAACTCCCGTTTACCGGTTTCCCGGAGCCGGAAATATTTCAGGAGCTAAAAATTGTATTTGACCAGCGTGATGAATTTGCTGTCGAGCATTTTCACGTCCGGCGAGGGCGGAAGATTTGAGTAATCGGCGATTACCTTGAATTCAAGCGCGAGATTGTTCGTCAAACTGTTTTCGACGCTCCCTTCATAGTAGATGTAGTAGTCCTTGTCGCTCTTTGATGAAACCTTAAGTACCAGCTTCTCCTTGAATTTTATGCTGTCGTTGAATTTGTGCCGAAAACGCCATTCGGCGTAGTTTACGAAATGCTCCTCTTTCATGTTGCCATCCTTATCGGGTCGGATGAAGGAATCCTTGTTGTAAAGGACGTAAACGCTTCCGGTAAGGTAGGTTTTTTCAGTTTTAATAAAATAGTATCCGCAACCAGGACCGGTTGAGAGCCTGTTGTCGTATCCCTTGAAAGGATTTTTATAGTAGTTTACGTTCCAGAATGGAAAGAGCCTGTCGAACCTCATCTCCCCCCTCAGGTCGAGTTCGTTTTCATCGTTGCTCTTTATTCCCTTTGATTCGCTGTACGCCGATTTGCCGTCGAGAAAAAAACGGTATGTCTTCCGCTCCAGTGACAGGTCGAAGTTCAGCGACATATCGGCGGTATCGGTGTTTCCTCCGGTCCGGTGGTAGCCGAGTGAGATCGATCCTTCATCCTTCGGCACGAATGCAAGGCGACCTATCGAGGCAGAGATAGGCACAACCGTTATCTCCTGTTCGCCGAGGCCAGGATTTTCATCTCCATAAAGCGGTCTTGCCGGTACGGTCGCTTCTTCAGGCTTGGGCGGGTCGGCATACGCCTGCCCCGTGAAGAGAAGCAACGCTCCAAGGATCGCAAACGCTCTGTATCTTTTCGCTCTCATAGAATGGAAATTCTACAATTTTTCAGCCACGGGGGGAACCTCCAGGCACCGGATGGCAAGATAATCTTGCTCCTCCATACGGTCGGGATTATGTAATAATATGAATGAAGATGTTAATCGGTATCAGTAGGGGATTTTGAAATGTCTTTGCCTTTGAATTTTGGTATTCCGTATCACACGCTCGTAACCGCCGTAATCATCGCCTTGTCCACGGCTCTTCTGGCGGTACTGTATCAGAAGTTCTTCAGGAAAAAGGGGATAAACGATTATCCCGACAACTGGCATATGCCGCACCGGCAGAACCTTCATTTCACCGGCAGGGAAGAGCAGATATTGGCTCTCCATGCCTTGCTCCACGCTTCCGTTAAGGTCGTGATCATCGGGATGAAGTCCGAGCATGTTTCGGGGGGTATAGGCAAGAGCGAGCTCGCCATTGAGTTCGCATACAGGTGCCGTGACGAGTATTCCCTGATATGGTGGATTGACGCCGAAACGATATTCTCCATCGAAACCGCTTACATGATGATTGCCAGGAATCTTGGCATCCTGAAAAAGAACGAGAGAGATCAAAACAGCATCTCCGCCGCCGTGAAGGATTGGCTCTCCATGAACGGAGAATGGCTCCTTGTTTTCGACAACATGATGAATGAAGAGGACCTGCTCCCGTACATCCCCTCGGAAGTGAAGGGGAGGATACTTGTCACCACCCCAAAAAGCGACTGGAAAGAGAGCGTTGCCGCAAGGTTTTCTCTCGACGTCTTTACCCCGAAAGAGGCCGTGGATTTTCTTCTGGAAAGGGAAGGGAACACATCGGAGGCGAGAGAGGCGGAAGAGCTATCAAAGGAGACCGGTTTTCTCCCGCTCGCGCTGGAGCAGGCTTGCGCGCATATTAAATATGAAAAGATATCCATCGCCCAATATCTGGATTCGTTCAGGACAAGAAGGGTCGAGATATTAATGTCCGGCAGTCCGGCTTCGCCAAATGGTGTGGTCGAGACGGCGTGCGACCTCTCTTTTTCCAAATTGCATGAGGAGGCGAAACAGCTTCTGTTCCTCTGCGCGTTCCTCCACCCGGAGGATATCCAGTTTGAAATGATAAAGGACGGCGCGGAACATCTCCCTGAACCGCTGAGGTCGGCGGCATACGACATACTGAGGCTTAGGACCGCCGCCGCAAGCCTCACCTCATACTCCCTCCTGTATTATGAGGAAAACATGATCATCATTCATCGTCTCATGCAGAAAGTGATACGGAATCGGATGGACGCGGAAACGAGGAAAATATTCGCGGGGGCCGCGGTGGCGATAGTCGACAAAGCTTTCACCTACGGAGAATACAAGCAGGAAACATGGGAGCATTCCGACCGCCTTATCGCTCAGGCGTTAACGGCAACGAGCCACGCGGTAGAGGAGGAGGAGGCGCTTGGAACGGCGATAGACCTGATAAATAACACCGGTCTTTATTTCCAGCAGACGTCGAGATGCCCTGCCGCAAGAGAGCGTCTTGAACTTGGGCTTGCGCTCTCCGGAAAAGTTTACGGCCCCGATAATGCCGATGTCGCGGTAATGCACGACAACCTCGCCGAAGTTCTGATGAAACTCCGCGATTTCGAGAACGCGAAAAAACATTTTCAGCGCGCTCTGGAGATAGGTATCAAGGTTTACGGAGAGGATCACCCCACCACGAACCTCTACCGTGAGAACGTGGAATCGCTCACAAGCTGACCTCTTCCTCGCACCGCCGAAAAGAGATTGCCGCACTCTGTCCGCAATGACTGTTTAATGAACCACCCCTTGTCCTTCGTCAAGCCGGAGAAACAGCTGATAAAAGTCCGCGTTAACGGAAAAAATGGAAGAACGGATTCGATTCTGAAATAAGGAAAAACCTGTACAATAGGCGGATGATAAAGACTATCGCCAGCAACAAAAAGGCGTTTCACGACTACACGATCCTTGAAAAGATCGAAGCTGGGCTTGTACTTGTGGGAACCGAGGTGAAATCACTGCGCGCTGGGAACGTGCGTCTCAGCGAGGCGTACGCCTGGCCGGTAAACGGCGAGCTTTACATACAGAACATGTTCATCGGCGAATACAAGCAGGGGAACATACACAACCACGAGCCGACGCGCGACAGGAAGCTGCTACTCAAGAAAAAGGAACTTGAAAAACTCATCGCGAAGACACAGGAAAAGGGATTGAACATCGTCCCGTTAAGGATATATTTCAAGGATGCTCTCGTGAAGCTGGAGCTTGGGCTTGGCAAAGGTAAAAAACTATACGATAAGCGCGAGACCCTCAAGAAAAAGGTGATGGATCGCGAGGCGCAGAGGAGTCTCGCCGACAGGAACAAGGGGTAGTCAGTCATCCGCAAATTCTGTTTTCAGAAGCTTCTCTGCATGAAGCATGCTAAGCCCGGGGGGAAAGGATATTGAGCGCACTGCATTTCGAATCTGCCGGTTTCGGCGAACCGATAATTTTCATCCACGGCTGGGGTGTGAGTTCGGCGGTTTGGAAAGAGGAGGCCGACTACTTCTCGAAGAGGTTCCGCGCAGTGACGGTAGATCTACCGGGACACGGAAAGTCGGCGCCGGTCGACGTAGAGCTGACCATTAAGCTCTGCGCGGAGCTGTTAAAGGAGCTAATGAAAAACGAGGGGCTGGAAGGCGCGCACCTTGTCGGGTGGTCGCTTGGCGCGGAGGTTGCCGCGCGTACGGCGATGATCTCCGGAGGCAGATTGGTCCGCTCACTCGTATCGGTCGGAGGAACGCCGTGCTATGTCGCTCCGACGCAGAAGGACGAGTGGGGTATGCCTGAGGGGAAAGCAAAATATTTCCAGCGACAGCTTGAGCGCGATTTCTCGGTGAGCCTTTCGATGTTCATACACACATTCTTTGAGGCGGAGAAGGATATTTCAGCCGAGCGGGCGGCGTTCATCAAATCGGTTTTTTTCGGCGAAGATTTTCCGCCGGACCAAAGGTCTGCCATTGACCTCTTAAAAAGTCTCTATGACGAGGATCTGCGCGGGGAATTGAAGGCCTCTCCTCTCACATTGCCTCTCTTGGTATGCCATGGCGACCGTGATATGATTGTCCCGATTGGAGCGGCCGAACAATGGAGCGCTCTCCTTTCGCAGGTGAAGATCGTGAAATTTGAAAATTGCGGGCACGCCCCGTTCCTTACAAACAGCGAGCTATTTCGGGAAACCGTTGAAAATTTCATAACGGCATTAGGATGACCAATACCGACAAGATAAAACGGGCCTTCGGGAGGAGCGCCGGAAGCTACGAAAGATTCGGCACCTTGCAGCGCGAGGTATCCGCGCGCCTCGTGCGGGAATTCACTCCGTTTGATGGCTCCCCGCAACGCGCTCTCGACATCGGATGCGGCACAGGGTTCACTTCGACCGATATGAAGAAGCGTTGGCCCACGGCTGACATTCATCCGCTCGACCTCGCTTTGCCGATGGCGAAACGTACTCACGCGGCGGGCTTCATAAAAAGTGTCGCCGGCGACGCATCATCCCTCCCTTACGCGGAGGCTCTCTTTGATGTAGCGGTATCTTCACTCGCACTGCAGTGGGGGAGCGATTATGAAAGAATATTTTCCGAAGTCTCCCGTACGCTGAAGCCGGGGGGACTCTTTTCGTTCAGCGCCCTTCTCCCCGGAACGCTGAGGGAGCTTCGAGGCGCTTACGATTCGGCTAGCAGGGAGTGCACCGGCAAGGGGGCGAATTTCCCCTCCTTTGCTTCGATAGAGGAAATGACTGCGCCTCTTGAAACCGGGGGATTCCGCAATTTGTCGATACATGCCGAGAGCGTGGTGAAGAGCTACTCCACAGTTGAAGAGATGATGCGGACATTGAAAGGTATAGGAGCTACAAATCCGGCAAGACCGGAAAATCCTCCGAGGCGTGACGTGCTTGCGCGGACCATGGAATTTTATCCCGGGCGCAACGGCCATGTGGAGGCGACATATGAAATCTCCTACATCTCCTGCGTGAAGGGGTAGCGGTATGGATGTAAATGCTCGCGCCGGATATTTCGTCACAGGTACAGGCACAGGTGTAGGGAAGACCGTCGCGGCGGGAGCCGTCGCGTACCTTTTGAAAAAAGCGGGATACTCAACAGGGGTGATGAAACCTGTACAGACCGGGGCGAAGAGCGTAAAGGGGAAACTGGTATCGGAGGATTACGAATTTCTCCGCGCGGTAGCCGATACGGACGATCCTTATGAAACGGCCGTTCCGGCAATATTGAAAACTCCGCTCTCCCCGTATCACGCATCCCTTGCTGAAAGGGAGAAGGTGGATGTGGCCCATCTCGCGATCAGTTTCCAGAAGATGAAAGAGCGGTACGAGGTCGTAGTGGTCGAAGGGGCGGGGGGGTTGATGGTTCCGCTCACGGAAAATCTTTTCTGGCACCACTTCATCAAGATGATAGACCTTCCGTTGATAGTGGTGACAGGCGCGGAGCTTGGAATGATCCATCAGACCCTCTCCACGATCCTTTCTGCGGAGATGTATGGGCTGGAGATAGCCGGGATAATGATAATGGAGACGAAGAAAAAGAATAATCCCGAGCCGGATATCAAGTGGCTCGAAAAAACTTCCGGCTATCCGGTGCTCGGAGTCCTCCCTCACACCTCTTCGGTTGCGGGGGCGAAGGTGAAGAAAAAGGCCTTCCACTCGCACGTTGAAAAACATATCAAGGCAAAACCTTTCGTCGATTATATCGAAAGGAAGGGGTGCGAAGCGGAGTGGAAACGGCTGAACGAAGCGGATCACAAATATGTATGGCACCCCTTTACCCAGATGGCGGATTGGGTGAAGGAGGAGACGCTTGTCATCGAATCTGCGAGCGGAATGAAGCTGAAGAGTATAACGGGGGAAGAGTATTACGACGGGCATTCCTCTTACTGGGTGAACGTGCATGGGCACGGCAATCCAGAACTTTCAAGAACGCTTGCCCGTGAAACTGCAAAGCTCGATCACTCCACATTCCTCGGATTGAGCAACAGGCCGGCGATTGATCTTGCTGAAAAGCTTGTGGAGATTACGCCAAAAGGTTTGAGCAAGGTATTCTTTTCCGATAACGGCTCCACCGCGGTGGAAGTCGGCATGAAGATGGCCGTGCAGTATTTCCGCCAGAGGGAGAAGGGGAAGAGCCGGAAGAAAAGGAAGTTCATCGCGCTTGGCGAGGCTTATCATGGCGATACGCTCGGCGCGGTTGCCGTAGGTGGAGTTGAGATATACAGAAATATCTTCGGCCCGCTCCTTGCCGACGTGGTATTCACACCTTCGCCATACTGCTATCGGTGCCCATTGAAGAAGTTTCCGTCCGACTGTTCTCTTGCGTGCGCCGCGGAGATGGAGAAGTTGATAGTGGAGAACCACGAAGATATCGCGGCATTTGTTATAGAACCGATAGTCCAAGGGCCGGGGGGGATAATCGTGGCCCCTTCGGGCTATCTGAAAAGGGTGCGGGAGCTATGCACGAAATACGACATACTTATGCTTGCCGACGAGGTTGCCGTAGGGTTTGGCCGTACTGGAAAGATGTTCGCCTGCGAACATGAAGAGGTTGAGCCGGATCTGATGGCGCTCTCAAAAAGCCTCGGTGCGGGACTTGTCCCGATAGCGGCGACGATGGCGACCGATGAGATTTACGAAGCTTTTCTCGGGAAGTGGGAGGAGCAGAAGACGTTTTTTCACGGTCACACATTCACCGCCCACCCCCCGGCGTGCGCAGTCGCCCTGCAATCGCTGAATTTATACAGGAAGCAGGGGATTATCAGGCAGGTCGAGACGAAAAGCCAGGCTCTTGCCGATTCGCTTGTGAGGTTCGAGAACCTCCCGCATGTAGGGGATATCCGGCAGAAGGGGATGATAGCCGGGATCGAACTCGTAAAGAACCGTGAAACAAAAGAACGTTTTGAGATAGCGGTTCGTGCGGGTAACATGGTCTCAAAGGAAGCGAGGAGGAACGGGCTGATAGTGCGCCCCCTGGGTGATACTCTGGTGCTCTTTCCGATCCTTTCCGTCAGTGAAGGCGATTTGAGAAAAATGACGGATATACTTTACAATTCGATCGCGGCTGTTACAGGTTCGTTCGAAAAGAACGAACCGTTTGTGAAATAGCCGGTTTCGTATACCATGTTAAAAAAATATTGGGAGACGGCAGGAACATTGGAGACATCCGAGAGCAAGTTTCATGACGAGTGTGCCATTTTCGGCATTTACAGGCACCCCGAAGCGGCGAACGTAACATACCTCGGCCTTTACGCGCAGCAGCACCGCGGGCAGGAGAGCTCCGGCATAGTATCATCTGACGGTTCCGACCATCATATACACCTCGGCATGGGGCTTGTGGCAGATGTGTTCAAAAGGGAGATCATAGAAAAACTGCACGGGAATATGGCGATAGGGCACAACCGCTATTCAACCACCGGCGCGTCGAAACTTATGAACGCACAGCCGCTGGCGATCGAATATTCCGCCGGATATCTTGCCATCGCGCACAACGGCAACCTTGTGAACGCGTCGACCGTCAGGGCGGAGCTTGAGGATATCGGCTCAATTTTCAGATCGACCATGGATACGGAGGTGATATCCCACCTTATCGCGAAGTCGAGCGAGAACACGCTCTTCAGCCGCGTGGTGGACGCACTGCATCAGGCTAGAGGGGCCTATTCGCTACTGGTTATGAACGAGGATGAAATGATAGCGGTGCGCGACCCGAAAGGGTTCAGACCGCTTGTGATGGGGAAGCTGGATGGCGCGACGGTCTTTGCATCGGAGACTTGCGCGTTCGACCTCATTGGAGCGACGTTCGAAAGGGATCTGAAACCGGGAGAGCTGGTTCATGTAACCTCCGACGGCGTGAGATCGCACTTTCCGTTCCCTCCAAAAAAGAGCTGTCAGTGCGTTTTCGAGTTCATATATTTCGCCAGGCCCGACAGCAATATCTTCGGCCGTTCAGTCCATGAGGTGAGAAAAAATTTCGGCAAGGCGCTTGCGCTTGAACTTCCGGTCGAAGCGGACATGGTGATCCCCGTGCCGGATTCCGGGGTCCCCGCCGCGATGGGTTACGCGGAAAAATCTGGCATCCCTTTCGATATGGGTTTGATAAGGAACCACTACATAGGGAGAACGTTCATCGAGCCGGAGAGCAGGATCAGGCATTTCGGCGTAAAGCTGAAACTGAATCCTATACGTTCTCTCATCGAAGGGAAAAAGGTCGTAGTCGTCGACGATTCCATAGTGCGGGGCACCACATGCAAGAAAATAATCGGAATGGTGCGCTCAGCTGGCGCAAAAGAGGTTCATATGCGCATCAGTTCCCCCCCTACCACGCACCCCTGTTTTTACGGAATTGATACCCCGACAAAAGAGGAGCTTATCGCTTCGAACATGACCGTCGAGGAGACGAGAAAATTCATCGAGGCCGATTCGCTTGCCTACCTTACGCAGGAGAAGATGCTCTCCATATTCGGCGATGAGGCGGTCGATTTCTGCACGGCATGTTTCGACGGAAACTATCCGATAAAACGGTTCGATATGGATATCGTTCAGGCCGAGCTTTTCGACTCAATAAGAAAATAGCCGGTCACTGTTTCGCTGAGCCGGCTCTATAAATCGTATATAATCCCACACCATGGCAAAGCTTGGAGTAAACGTGGATCATGTCGCTACCCTTAGGCAGGCTCGTCTTATCGACTATCCCGATCCGGTTGCGGCGGCGAAAATTGCGATTGAGCATGACGTCTCATGCATCACTGTGCACCTGCGCGAGGACAGAAGGCACATTCAGGATAGAGACGTATACCGTATCAGGGAGCTTGAGAATTGCAGGCTGAACCTGGAGATGGCGGCGTCCGAGGAGATCATAAAAATTGCGCTTGATGTAAAGCCGGATCAGGTGACCCTCGTGCCGGAGAGGCGGGCGGAGTTGACTACCGAAGGGGGGCTTGATGTCCTTTCCAGGATCGATTTCTACAGGGAGCTTGTCGCACGATTCAGGGATGCCGGAATACCGGTATCGCTTTTTATAGATACGGATGATAAACAGGTAGAGGCTTCATCCAGGACGGAGGCTGGCGCCGTGGAGATAAACACAGGAAAATATTCGGAAGCCGATTCAAAAAGTAAACAGGCCGAGAGACTGAACGATGTCCGTCGCGCAGTTGAATCGGCCCACGCGCTCGGCATGGTTGTTCATGCGGGGCATGGGCTTCACTACGAAAACGTCTCACCCGTTGCCGCGTTGCCATGGGTGGATGAACTTAACATTGGTCATTCGATAGTGTCGCAGGCGGTCTTTGTCGGTTTTTCAAAGGCTGTTCTTTCGATGAAAGAGTTGATCGAAAAAGCGTCCGCGGGCGCAAAGGGGGTTTGAAAATGATCAGGCATATAGTTTTGTTCAAGATGAAGGAAGGGAGCACCGGCGAGGAGAAGGAGAAGCTTATGGCGGACCTTGCGGGGCTGAAGGATTCAACCGACGGGCTCATGCTTGAGTGCGAGGTCGCTTCGGATGTCGCGTCTACCCCTACTTCTTACGATGTCGCGCTGAATTCCCTTTTTGAAAGCATGGAAATGGTCGCCTCCTACCAGGTGCATCCTGCACATGTAAAGGTGCTTGAATATATAAAGAAGGTATGCGGAGCAATTTCGAAAATCGATTACGAGGTGTAACGCACCTAAAGCAGGCTTCCAGCCTGGCCGATTAAACCGAAAGGGAACCTGAAAGGTTCAGCTCTTAATTACAGCTCCGGCGGTAAATATCCCTACCGGCTTTTCTTCCTTTACGACAATGAGGTGCATAATCTTTTTGTCGGCCATGATCTTTTTCGCTTCAAAGATCGATTCGGTATGGTCGATTACTATAGGCTTCTTCGTCATGATCTTCGAAATGGCTGTAGCAGCGAGATCCTTTCCGCTGGCGACACCTCTTCTCACGATATCCTGCTCGGTTACGATTCCGGTGATTTTTCCGGTCTTTCCGATAACAAGGAGAGAGCCTGTATTTTTGCTTTTCATTTTTGCGGCGGACTTTTTTATGGTTTCAGTTTCCTTTATGGTTACCACGTTTTTATCGGCCATATCACCAACTGCGAGCAGCGTTTTAAATTCCGCCATTTTGGAACTCCTCCCGGTTTATGTAAGTTGAATTATGGTAATTTACCCTTGCCTTGAGGAAGTGTCAAATTAATTAAAAAAGTTCATTGAATTGCCATGAGCTATTTAAACATCTGAAAGTGAAGCGTTTTTGGAGATATCTGGAAATGTGCCTAAGGAAATAATGTTATGTATGATAACAGGTAGAATTGAGTAGCGGCTCTGGTTTGACCAGTGAACAGTAAACGCTGAATATATTGTTGAATGTTCAGCAACATTTCAGTAATATCCCAAAGGTGGAAACCAACGAAGATATCAAGGGTAAAATTCTCGAGGCGGCGATGGCGAGGTTTATCCATTACGGTTTTCATAAAACTACAATGGCGGAAATTGCCAAGGATTGCGGCATGTCAGCTGCGAACCTCTACCGGTTTTTCCAGAACAAGGCCGAGATAATCGTCACACTTGCGCTGAATCATTTTGAGGTGACATGGGAGAAGATGGAGGCGATCGTTGGCAACCGTACCCTTGCTTCAGCGGAAAAACTTGAAAGCTTCTTTGTTCATCTCTTCAGATGCAACCGCGATCTGTTGCGCGAAAAGCCGAATATTTCAGAGGTGGTCGAGTTCTTCCTTAATGAACGCCCGGACATCGTAAAGGAGATGGTTTCCCGCGAAATCGTTACGCTGGAAAAAATTCTCGTAGATGGAAATGATTCGGGCGAATTCGCCATTGAGGATACCGCGGAAACCGCCAGGAATTTCAGGATGGCGTTTACTCCGTTTATCGTCACGCCGTTCCTTCTTCATATTATGGATAACAAGGTCATCGACCATGGCGACCTGGAAACGAGGCTGAAGAGTCTGCTGAAGCTCCTTTTGAAAGGTATATCCGCGTCGAATTAATAGATCGGCAAAAACCGAATTGGCTTAAAAGGTGTATTGAAAATGATTAGTACATTCAGGAACGGAAAATATATTCTCTTTGCGGCCCCCTTGTTCGCTGTCGCGGTCGGATTCCTCGGAACCGCTGAATCGGCAAAGGGGGCGGGAGAGAGGATCATCTCTTCAGCCAGAGATATCAGGAATATTATCGGGAGCAACAATTACGATGTAAAGATCCTAGGCGAGCAGGTAAAGCGCGCGTCGGCTGTCGTGGAAGGGATCGAAGGGGCCTACTTCCCGATGCTTTCGCTCGACACCAGCATCATGGACGACAGAAAACAGCCGCTGAGCAATTTTCAGCCTGCGAGGGTGGAGAACACGCACTGGGGCGCGACGCTTATTCAGAGAACACCGATGGGGATCAATTTCTCGGCAGGGGTAACGAACGACACGGCTAAACTTTACCAGTCCGACCCTCCAAACGATTTTCTTCCATATCCGGCAACGTTCAACCAGCCGGTGGTCTTCCTGAAGATGGAGATGGACATTCTTCAGGATCTCATGGGCTTTGTGAGCTTCAAGGAGTGGGATCAGTACCGGATAGACGAAGAGGTGTCGAAGATGCAGGTCGAACTTATAAAGCACAAGCTGTTCACCAGCAGTTCGGCGCTTCTCTGGAATACCAGGGAGATGATGGAGATGAAGTCGATCATCGAGGAGATGGTGACGAGGTTTGAAAAACTTGAAAAGGATGTTGATGCCAAGGTGCGCAAGAGGATTGCCGAGCCTGGGGACATCTACAAGCTCAAAGCGCTCGTCGCCCAGAGGAAGGCGGACGTTGTGGCGCTAGAGAGGACAGTGCGGGAGATAGAAAAATCGATCGCCGAAATTCTTTCTGTGCAGGAGGGGATTCGCTTCATGCCTGACAGGACGCTTGCGTCGCTGGAAAAGGGGATAGACGCTTGCGAACAGGATATTCTCAGCCGGAAGGAGATGGATACCGCCTGGAGCAGGGAGTTCGACGTTCTTGAAAAAAATATCAGGCGCGGAGAGCTTGAAAAGGATATCAGGTACAGGAAGGCGCTCCCCGACCTGAAACTCGTTGGCTCCTACGCGAAGACCGGCACCGATTCAACCTTCGGAGACGCGTTTTCAAATATCGTGGACCAGGACAAGCCGCAGGTATATGTCGGTTTGAATTTTTCCTGGCCGCTTTCCTCCAGCGTTGCGAAATCAAGGCGGGTATTCGGCGATACCGCGCTCGCAACCCAGGGGATGACATACGGCAAATTCTACGAAGGGAGCAGGGTTTTTCACGAATCGACTATCAGGAAAATCGGGCATCTGAGGGAAGAGGGGAAACTTTCAGATGAAGCTGTCGGATACGGCAGAAAACAGATAGACGATCTGCACAAGAGGTACAGGCAGGGGCGGGTAAGCATGTTCGAGCTTGTACAGGAGGAGAGCTCCGTGCTTCAAAGCGAGTTGACCCGCAAGAGGGTATGGGTTGAGAGGATAAATAATATCTACCAGTACCTTGGCCGCTTCGACAGGCTTAGTTGCGCCGATAGCGATCTTACGGCTGGAAGAGATTAACCGATGATCACATATTTCATAAAAAATCCGAAGGTCGTTGCTCTCATAACTCTTGCGATCGTGATTGGGGGGATTATCAGTCTGTTGGCGATGAGGCGGGAGGCTTTCCCCAACGTCGATTTTGCCATGGCGACGATCACAACATTCTATCCGGGTGCCACGCCGGAAGATGTTGAGATACAGGTAACAAAAAAAATAGAAGACGAGTTGAGGGGCATAGAGGGGATAAAGCAGACGCGCTCCATCAGCCAGGAGGGGTATTCCGAGATAACCATTGTCGTAGATATAGATAATGTGAGCTCAAGGGAAGTGCTGGACGAAGTACAGCGAACCACCGACAGGGTGGTCGACCTCCCGGCTGAACTCCCCGATCCCCCTCATTTCAACGAGATCAAGACGAAGCATTTCCCGGTTCTGGAGGTTTCGGTTCTCGGCGATGTTGACGAGGAGAAGTTAAGAAAGGTTGCCGATCAGCTGGAAGATGTTTTCGACATGAACAGCGGTGTGGCCGCGGTAAACAAGATCGGGTACAGGGAGCGCGAATACAGGATCTATATAGATCCCGTAAAAATGGGGAGATATCACGTAAGTTTCAACGAGGTGATACGGGCGATCGGCGCGAGCAATGTCGATACTCCCGGCGGCATATTCGAAAGCCGCCCGTTCAAGAAATCGGTCAGAACAGTAGGGTCGCTCAAGGAAGCCGAGATGTTTCTCGACGTTGTGGTTCGCACGAATCTTTCGGGCCAGGTCATACGCGTGCGTGATATCGCCACAGTGGACGATACGTATGAAGATCCGAGGGTGGTGGCGAAGACCAACGGCAAGCCGAGCATAATCCTGGTTGCCATGAAAAAGGAGCATACCGACATACTGAAATTGACCAAAGAGCTCAAGGAAGCGATTGCCGAATTCAGGAAGGGATTGCCGGAAGGGGTTGGCGTAATTGTCAGCAACGACGAGTCGGAAAGGACAAGGACACGCCTCGACATCATAATTTCCAATTCGATCATCGGATTTTTTCTCATGCTCATTGCCCTTATCGTATTCCTTGATCTGAGGAACGCGCTTGTAACGTCTCTGGCGGCGCCAATCGTTATCCTTGTCACGCTCATTCTCATGAGCTTTTTAGGAATTACGTTCAACATGATCTCAATGCTGGCGGTGATAATCGCGCTCGGCATGTTCGTGGATAACAGCATCGTCATATCAGAAAATATTTTCAGGCTGAAGCAGACAGGATTGTCGATGGAAGAGGCGGCGATGAAGGGGACGATAGCGATAGCCGCTCCCATAACGGCGACGGTACTAACTACTATCGCGGCGTTTGTTCCGATGATGGTTACCTCGGGCGTAATGGGGCAGTTCATTATTGCCATTCCGATAGTGGTCACATGCTCACTCCTTGCCTCCCTGTTCGATTCCTTTTTCCTCCTCCCGGCAAGGATAATCGCGCTGGACAGGGAAGCGGTCATAAAGGAATCACGGTGGTTCGCCTGGTGGAGACATCTGTTTGAAAGTTTCGTAAGGTTCTTCATCAGATACAAGTGGTCTTCGATCGCACTTGCGAATCTTCTCCTTATTGGCGCACTGATATTTGCCGTGAAAAAGATAGACTTCATTCTCTTTCCGCCGGAAGGGGTCGACAGGTTTGCTGTCAAATATCTTGCCCACCCCGGAACTCCCATTGAGGATGTGAACAGGGGGATAGAGAAAGTTGAAAACGCTCTGATGAGTCTTCCCTCCGATGAAGTGTACGCCATCACTACGAGAACCGGCGTCCAGCAGATGGGCCTTGGTGACCCTCTATCCAGGGTCGGGGACAACGTGGGGATGATACTCGTATACCTGACGCCGGAGAACGAACGGAAAAGAACCGCGGCGGAAATAATATCCTGGCTGAGGGAGAATGTAGATATCTACGAGCCGTTTGAAATGATCCAGTTCGAGACCCTGGCGATGGGCCCACCTGTAGGAAAGGCGGTTACGGTCTCTGTGCAGGGGGATGACCTCGAAAAGCTGAAGGAACTAGCCGGACAGATATGGAAGTTCCTTTCCGATATCGACGGCGTGACGGACATCGATCAGGATCTAAAGCCCGGCATAAGGCAGTTGCGCGTTGAGATAAATAAGGGTGTTCGCGAAGAGATAGGCCTTACCGTAGCAGAGATCGCGGCCGCTCTTAGAACCGCGCAGGAAGGGGTCATCGCTTCAAAGGTCAGGAAGTATGATGATGATATTGATGTCCGCGTCCTTTTTTCAAAGGAGGCGAGAGGGAGCATGACCTCGCTGGAAAACCTTCTCATATCGGATGTGAGGGGAAACCTCATCCCTCTTCATAAAGTTGCGAACATCAGGGAGGTGGAGGGGCCGGAGCCGCGACGGCATTTTGATTACAGGCGTTCCATCACTATTACCGCCGGTGTCGACACCGATAAGGTCACTTCGGTGGAGGTGAACGCCGCGCTGAGAAAGGCGTTCGCTTTCATCCCGGAGAAGAATCCAGGTTATGTGCTGAAATTCGGAGGCGAAGAAGAGAGCACGATGGAGTCGATGTCGAGCCTTGCGCGCGCGATGGTCTTTGCGATCATCGGGATATTCTCGATACTCGTGGCGCTGTTTGGCTCGTACGCTCTGCCGTTTTTGATAATGTTCTCCATCCCTTTGGGATTCGTAGGGGTAATAGTAGGGTTTGCGGCCCACGACAAGCCTTTCGGCTTTCTGGCGATTATCGGGATGATAGGTCTTTCCGGCGTTATCGTAAATTCGGCGATAGTGCTAATCGCCTTCATTGAGGACATGAGGAAAAATACTAAATTAAGTCTCGAAGAGTGTCTCGTACAGAGCGCCGGCACAAGGCTCCGCCCGATACTGCTGACGACGTTCACGACGGTGCTCGCGCTTTTCCCGACCGCGTACGGGATAGGAGGATTCGATCCGATGCTAGTTCCGATGACGCTTGCCATGGCTTGGGGTCTCCTCTTTGGAACTCTCCTCACGCTACTTGTAATACCGTGCGGATACGCAGTGATAGAAGATGTAATCCAGTTCTCTAATAGAGTGCGGGGTAAAAAAGGGGAAAAGCATCCGGTAAAAATATAATTTGAACTAGCGGCGCAATACACGCTTAATGGCGGTATGAGATCGACTTGACCATGTGAAGAGAGGATTCTGATGGCGAAGCTCAATTTTGGTTCGAAACTAGCGCTTAAGGTAATAAAGTACCGTTTCCAGATCATCATACTCACCGTTCTTTCAGTAGCGGTCTCATCCGCCGGTCTTGCATATCTCACCTTCTCCAGCGACAGCAGGGCGTATTTCGGTCCCGATAATCCACAGCTAAAGGCTCTCGAAAAGCTGGAGAATACATATTCTAGGGACGACTCCGTTCTCCTTGCGATTGCGCCGAAGGACGGTAACATCTTTTCCGCCAGGACACTTTCGATTATCGGCGAGATAACCGATGAATTCTGGAAGCTCCCCTTCTCCAGCAGGGTGGAATCCCTCACCAACTACCAGCATACTTCGGCAGACGGCGACGAGCTTATAGTGGAGAACCTTGTAAAGGAGGCCGATGAACTGACGGGCGCTGACCTTGACCGCATAAGGGAGATCGCCGTAAACGAACCGTTCCTGAAGGATCGCCTTGTTTCTTCCAAAGGGAGCGTTGCCGGCGTCGTAGCTCTTTTCAGAATGCCGGAGAATAAGAACGAGGCGACAAAGGAGGTCGTTGGGAAAGTTCGTGCGTATGTGAAGGAGGTTAAAAAGAAATACCCCGACATGGAAATATACCTGGTCGGGAGCCTGATGGTGGATACCGCTTTCGCGGAAGCGGGGGAGGACGACATGAGGAGCCTCATCCCTATCATGTTCGCGATAATGGTTTTCTTCATGTGGGTGATGCTAAGGTCGGTTACTGCAATGCTTGTCACCACGCTCGTAATTATTTTTTCGTCGGTCGTCTCCATGGGGATTGCGGGCTGGCTCGGAATCGTGCTTACCGCTCCGTCGGCGAATTCGCCTATAGTCATACTCACGCTTTCGATAGCGGATTCGATACATGTCCTCGTTACCATGCTGCAGGAGATACGAAAAGGGAGATCGCGCGAAGAGGCGATAGTGGAATCGATGCGCATAAACCTTTCTCCGGTGTTTCTGACCACCATTACCACTTCGATAGGTTTTCTCAGCATGAACTTTTCGGATTCTCCCCCTTTCTGGGATCTCGGAAATATAGTATCGATCGGGGTGCTGGTAGCTTTTATATATTCGGTTACGTTTCTCCCTGCGATGATGGCCATCCTCCCGATCAAGGTGGGAGAAGAGAAAACTTTCGGCCCGCCGATAATAGACCGGTTCGCCGATTTTGTCGTATCCAAAAGTACGGCTCTTATGTGGGGTATGGCTCTTTTTATAATTTTTTCCGTATCGGGCATCTCCAGGATAGACGTGAACGATCTGTACCTCGATTATTTCGGAAAGAAGTTCCAGTTCAGGAAGGATACCGATTTCATTGTGGCAAATCTCACCGGTGTAAGCATGGTCGAATACGACCTCTCGTCGGGTGAAGAGGGGGGGGTATCCTCTCCAGAATATCTTGACACTCTTGAGCGTTTCACTGTTTGGCTCCTTGCCCAGCCGGAAGTAAAACAGATAAGCGGATTCCATGACGTCATGAAGAGGCTGAACAAAAGCATGCATGGCGACGACCCCGCCTATTACAAGGTACCGGACAGGAGGGATCTTGCCGCGCAGTACCTCCTTCTGTACGAGATGTCGCTCCCGTTCGGGCTCGATATGAACAACATGATAAACGTCGACAAGTCCTCCACAAGGTTCAGGATATCGCTTATCGACATTTACAACCGGGAGATACGGCAGTTCGAAAGGAGGGCGACCGCGTGGCTCGAAGAGAATGCTCCGCCGTCGATGCATGTTGACGGCACAGGGATGTCGATCATCTTCGCGCACATCACCGACAGGACTATCAACTCAATGTTCAGGGGTACCGCCTTCGCCCTCTTTCTTATATCTGGGCTACTCATACTCGCGTTCATGAATCTCCGCATAGGGTTGATAAGCCTCCTGCCGAACATAGTTCCGGCGTTGATGACATTCGGTCTATGGGGTTATACGGTGAGCCAGGTCGGTCTCGCCGCTTCGGTCATCGCGGCGCTCAGCCTCGGGATAGTGGTGGACGACACGATACACTTTCTCTCGAAATATCTTAGGGCAAGAAAGGAGCTCGGCCTAAGTCCAGAAATGGCGGTGAGGTACTCCTTCCATACGGTCGGCAGGGCGCTTGTAATAACTTCAGTCATACTCGTTGCCGGATTCGGGATATTGACCCTCTCAAATTTCAAGGTGAATTCAAACATAGGCACCCTCACCGCGATAGCGATAGCGATAGCGCTCATAGTCGATTTTCTTTTCCTTCCCGCCCTTCTGCTTAAACTTGAAAAGAGAAGATGACCGGATGCCGGTTTTTAAAAAGTGTAGAATGGGTGAGCAGCGAAGAGATGGCGCGCCCTTCATATTTTAATAGGAGAATTGCCGTGAGATTATTTGCGATTCCGTTTTTTATTTTCCTGACACTCGTCGCGCCTGCGACAGCAGAGACGCCGGAGGAGAAAGGGCTCGCCATAGCGCTGGAAGCGGAGAAGCGCGACAGGGGATGGGGGGATTCCACATCCGAGCTTGAGATGATCCTTATGAACCGGCATGGGGAGACCAGTATTCGCCAGATGAGGGGGGAGTCGCTTGAAGTGGAGGGTGACGGCGACAAATCGCTGATGGTTTTCGATAATCCCCGCGACGTGAAAGGCTCCGCCATGCTTACATGGTCGCACAAGAATGGGGACGACGACCAGTGGCTCTACCTTCCGGCCCTTAAACGTGTGAAGAGGATATCGTCTTCCAGTAAATCGGGCTCCTTCATGGGTTCGGAGTTCTCATATGAAGACCTCTCCAGCAGGGAGGTGGAGAAGTACAGCTACCGCTTCCTTCGGGAAGAACCGTGCCCGTGCGAAGAGCTGAAATCGCTTACCTGTTTTGTCTCTGAAAGTTTTCCGGTGGATAAAAGCTCCGGATACACAAGAATTGTCAGCTGGCTCGATACGAACGACTACCGGTCGTGCAAGGTTGAGTTCTACGACAGGAAGAGCTCCCATTTGAAAACTCTTCTGTCCAGCAATTATAAAAGATTTCTCGACAAATTCTGGAGGCCGATGAGGCTCGACGTCACGAATCACCAGTCGGGGAAGAGTACAACGCTGGAGTTCAAGGAATACAAATTTAAAACGGGATTAAAAGATTCGGATTTCAATCAGAACGCTCTCATGAGATTCAAGTAGGGGTGTGGGAGCGGGTATGAAAGGCGTTGTCGGTCCGGCTGTTCGGTTGATGTGGGGCGTTCTATTTTTCATTGCTCTTCTCCACGTAGAATCGCATGCCGCGGAGATCTCCGGTTATATCGAAGGGGAGGCCAGGATATTTCCATCTTCTCCTCTTTACGACGGGCAGGAGAACCACTCCGGCTCAGTTGCGGTACTGTCGGAGTTTTACCAGGAGCTCGGCCCAACCTCCGCAATGACTATCACGCCATTTGCCAGGTTGGATTCGGGTGATCCGAACAGGACCCATTTCGACCTGAGGGAGTTCTTCTTCCTTCTTCATGGGGAGTGGTGGGAGGTTCGCGCCGGTATCGACAAGGTCTTCTGGGGTGTGACGGAATCCGTGCACCTTGTCGACATAGTGAACCAGACAGACATGCTTGAATCGTTTGACGGTGAGGAGAAGTTCGGTCAGCCGATGCTGAAACTCTCAATTGCGGGAGACGTCAAAGGGATCGATCTTTTCATTCTCCCCCTCTTCAGGGAGAGAAATTTTGCAGGCGAGGGGGGGCGTTTGCGCAGTGAAATACTTGTGGAAGGGGACGAGGCCGCTTATGAAAGCGTAAACAGGGAAAAGAGTGTCGATTTTGCGGTGCGTTACAGCTATACGTCGGGGGGATTCGATCTTGGCATTTCGTATTTCAAGGGGACCGGCAGGGAGCCGTCGCTTCGCCTTAAACGGAACGACATGGGATTTCCAGAGATAGACGCGAAAGGGAACATTCATCTCTTCCCGTATTATGAGCAGATCACGCAAGCGGGGGTCGATATGCTGCTGGTGCTCGATGCGTGGCTGCTGAAACTGGAGTCGATATACAGAACGGGGCAATCCGACAGGGACTGGATGAAAAACGATTTCGCATCTTCGGCGCTCGGCATTGAATACACGGTATACGGGGTCGCCGGTAGCGGCGCCGATGTAGGCATTCTCGGGGAGTGGGTTTACGACGACAGGGGTGATTCCGCCGTCTCCGCGCTCAACAACGACCTGATGGCGGGGCTGAGGTTTTCACTAAATGACGTTTCAGGCTCCACCGCGCTCCTTGGATATATCCATGATTATAAAAATAGCTCTTCTTTCCTCACGCTGGAGGGGAGCAGAAGGCTAAATGACCATCTGAAGCTGGAGCTGCAGGGATTTTACTTCCTCTTCTCCCCGGAGGATGATCCGTCATGGGTGATAAGGAGAGACTCATTCATGGAGGCTCGGCTCGTCTGGTATTTTTAGCTGCTGATAAAAATCGGCAGTAGCAAACAGCTCGGGAAAACTTTGAATCGATATAAAAGTACGCCGCTGTAACCCGGTTACCCGCTTTTTTCTTCTAAATGATTTATTTTTTTATCTATTTTTGTTTGTCCATCAACACTTTATTAAATACAAAATGCAATAAGTAACGAAAAATAAGTATGTTTTATATTAAATATCATTCTCATTATTCGGTATATCAAGGAGGCCTGTATCTATAAATATACATATATGAGCAAAGATGGTATATATTGCACATTTGTGCATGTCGGGATTATTGACGAGTTTTTACCAGTTATATCAACGGTTTCACTTTCCTTTAGTTGATTTTAATCTCATTTCAAGTTAAATTAGATGGAATTATATTGAATTAGGGTGGTAATCGGCTATGGATAGCGTCAAAGAAATGAACGATGATTCATCAGGGAGTGATGAGATCTTCCCTGAACCGAAGATAGCTCTTTCCGGTGCACAGGTTTCCGGCGACGATTATGCGACATCCTCTACCGAGGATACGGAGGAGCCTTTGAATTCCGACTCCGATTCTTTTTCCGACTCCGCGCCCCTGCCCGGCGCTGTTCCGACTGCCGAGACGCAATCAACCCCTGTTTCTGAAGCAGCTGTTCCGGCAAATCCGTTCTCACGGATAATCGGCAACAGCCAGCAGCTGAACAAGGTTTTTGATTCTGTAAGGAAGATTGCCGACACCGATTCCACTGTGCTGATACTCGGCGAATCGGGAACCGGCAAGGAGCTTTTCGCCAGGGCGATACATGATCATTCGCCGAGAGCAAAAAACAATTTTGTTGTAGTGAACTGCGGCGCGATACCGGAGGATCTCCTTGAAAGCGAGCTCTTCGGCCACGAGAAGGGATCGTTTACCGGCGCCATAAGGACGAGGCTCGGGAAATTCGAGCTTGCCAACCACGGCACGATCTTCCTCGACGAGATAGGGGACATGAGCCCTTCCCTCCAGGTGAAGCTGTTAAGGATACTGCAACAGCAGGAGTTCGAGCGCGTCGGCGGAAACCAGGTTATCCGCACGTCGGTAAGGGTTCTTGCCGCCACGAACCGCGACCTCCAGAAGGCGATAGCCGAAAAGAAGTTCCGCGAGGACCTCTTTTACCGCCTCAACGTAATCCCGCTCAACCTCCCTCCCCTGCGGGAGAGGAAGGACGATATCCCGAAACTTATTGAGCATTTCATGGGGCGCTTCAACAGGAGCAAGAACCGAAGCGTCAGCTCCGTCACCTCCGAAGCGATGAGCGCGCTGATAAAGTACGACTGGCCCGGCAATATAAGGGAGCTTGAGAATATCTGCGAGCGGATGGTTGTCATGACCGGCGAAGGGGAGATAGGGATGGATGATCTGCCGTTCCATATCGTCCCGGACAACGTGGAGAGCGAACAGCTCCTTCACGACATGCTCCTTGTAGGTAGCGAGGAGGTTGATCTCTTTGTTCCTCAGGACATCCCGCCCGGCCTGGTGGTAAAACTTCCGGATGAGGGGATAAGCCTCAAGGATGTTGTCGAGGAGTATGAAACGATGCTGATAATGCAGGCGCTCGAAAGGTCTAACTGGGTAAAGAACAAGGCGGCCACGCTCCTTGGACTAAACCGCACTACCCTCGTCGAAAAACTGAAGAAAAAGGGTATCAACCGCTAGACGCTATCTCCGCCACCCACTCCCGCTCAAGTAAAAGCTTCTCTCCGTCGAAAATTTTTCCTGTAATGCGGTCACCGGCTTTGTAGGAGCCGACCCCTTTCGGTGTTCCGGTCATTATTATGTCGCCATCCTCTAGCGTGAAATGCCTTTTAGCTTCCGCGAGTATTTGAGAGGGATTGTGTATCATCAGTTCCTCCCCCCCCTCCTGTGCCGCGCTTCCGTTTATCGAAAGGGTGAGGCGGAGGTTGCCTAACCTCTCAAGCGTTATGAAATCGCTGAATACGGCAGAGCGGTCGAAAGCTTTCGCCTTCTCCCACGGCAATCCCTTCGCCTTGAGCCTTTTTTGCACCTCCACAAGGGTAAGGTCGAGGCCGAATCCGACGCCGGCATACTCCCCGTTCTCCACGATGAACGATATCTCCCCCTCGTATCGGCAGACCTCCTCCGGTACGGAGAGCGTGGATGATATGGAGCTGTTCGGCTTCATAAAGAGCACAAGCTCCCCCGGCTCCCAGTTGCCGAGTTCCTCTATATGTTCGGCGTAATTCATTCCGACACAGATCACCTTTGTCGGAAAGTATTTTCTCTTATCAAACAGAACGGAATTCAATTCTCTCCCCCTTTACGCGAAGCGGACGATTTGGGAAAACTATGACAGGGTATCAACCTTTTGCCCCACATTCATTTTATAAACGAAGGCCTCCCTGTTTCCGTAAATGTATACAGGCTTGAATCCTTTTAGCAGAAACCGGTAGGTGATTATCACGGCGGTAGGCTTCAGTTCGCGTCTGAATTTTTCATGGAGCTGGTCGGTCGCCTGGTGCGAGAGGTAGCAGTAGACGAAATCGGCGTCGCTCAGCTCCGTACTGCTTGCCGAGGCGAGCCGGATCTTTATTTTGTCCGACAAGCCGGCTCTCCAGACGAGAAGCCGCGCGATAAGAACTTTCAGCGGGTCTATCTCTATGCCGACCCCTTTTGCGCCGAATGTTTTTGCCAGATATAAAAGCACCCTTGCGTCGCCGCAACCGAGGTCGTAAACGAGCGAGTTCTCGTTTATCCCCGCTACCTTGAATATCTGTTCGATATCCTTTTGCGGGGTGGGGAGCCATACGGCGCCGAAGATTCCGGGGAGTCCGATAGAAAGGGCGATTATGAGAACAAAGCCGAGAGGGAGATAGTAAAGGAGTGATTCCAACTATTCGTATATCCCAATCAATGGAAAAGGGAAGGGGGCTGGATCAATCGTGACCGGCATCGTCCCTGTCGGTCAGCGACCTGTACGCGGCCCGTAGCGGAAAATAGGCGATGCTGATGAATACCGCCAGCAGTATCAGAGCATGCGGCGAGGTCAGAACCTCATAGATCGGATTGTTAACAAGAATCGCGACTGAATACCCAATCCCGATAATTCCGGCGAGAACGGGGAAGATTACCGCTTCCGTTTTTGCCCAAATACTCTCTTTATTATTTTCCAATGTAATCTGTTCGCTCATTTAATCGTTCTCATTTTTTATATCAGTAAAGATAATATGTTGAATGGGGTATCACCGCAAGTCATTTCGGAACAGCGAGTTCATAACCTCACGCTGAATGTTTCAAATCCGTTTCCAGGTTCTTCCCATCTGGCATCAACCGATGTGACCCTTGCCGATGGGGGACCCTTTTTGCACCAGGCGACAAGTTTTTCGAGCTTTGACTTTTCCCCTTCGGCTACAATCTCGACCGTACCGTCCGGCAGATTTTTTGCCCATCCGGTAAGGCCGAGGGAGAGCCCGGTCTCGGCCGTAGTTGAGCGGAAGAAAACCCCCTGCACAATTCCGTGCACTATCAGGTGTACCCTCGCTTTTTCACCCATTTTTGAGCGCCTCTTTTATCTCCTTAATTATCATCTCCGCCGCCTTTAAAGGTTCCTCCGCGGCAAGGATAGGGCGGCCTACGACGATATAATCCGCTCCGTCCATTATCGCATTAAAAGGGGTGGAAATCCGTTTCTGGTCGTCCGTTTTGGCCCATTCCGGTCTCACTCCGGGGGTGACGATAAGAAAATCCTTTCCGAATTTTTCGCGAAGCCTCCTTGTTTCGAGCGGCGAGGCGACTACTCCGTCGAGACCTGAGCCAATCGCTGTACCGCAAAGCTCCTCAACCCGGTCTGGGAGAGGTGTTCTTATTCCGGCGATGTTCATCTCCGCCTCGTCCATCGAAGTGAGGATGGTAACGGCGATGAGGAGGGGAGGTTTTTTTATCTGTTGTACGGTTTGCGCGGTTTTTTTAAGAGCCGCCGGCCCGGCGAGAGCATGCACGTTTATCAGGAAGGCGCCGCTTTCGCACGCGGATTTGACGGCACCCGCCATCGTATTCGGGATATCGAAAAATTTCAGGTCGAGGAATACCTTGCCGCCGAGAGTGTTTATTTTTTTTACGATCGAAGGGCCTGCCGTGCAGAAGAGCTCAAGGCCGACCTTGAAAGTGCTGACGGCAGGGCGAAGTCTCTTCACCCATTTCAACGCTTCCGCTCCCGTGCCGACGTCAAGCGCGACTATCAATCTTTCAGCAGGAGTTATCTTTTTCAAACCGCTCTCCCTACCTCTCCTCTATCTGGTCTATCGGCGTAACGGCATTGACATCCTTTTTCCCCTTTTTAGCTGTGGTTTTCAGGATGAGAATGCTCGCTTCATAAAGTATCACTATAGGGATAGCCAAAACGACCTGGGTAAAAACATCAGGCGGGGTAATTACCGCCGATATTACAAACGCAGTTACGACCAGATAAGGGCGGAACCCGGCGAGCTGTTCCACGGTCACCAGGTCGGCCATGTTCAGGAAAATGACCACGATGGGGAGCTGGAAGACAATTCCGAATACCACCATTAAATTGAGGCAAAACCCAATCACCGCGGAAATAGAGAGCATCGGCAATAGTGTTTCTCCGCCGAACCCAAGAAGAAAGGCCAATCCGTAGGGGAGTATCATGTTGAAACAGAAGAGGGCGCCGGCTGTGAAGAACAGCGTCGAGAAAAAAATGAATCCTGAGAGGTATTTTTTCTCCTTCTTTAAAAGCCCGGGTGCCAGAAACGCCCACGCATGGTAGAGGAAGAAGGGGAGGCCCAGAATGCCCGCCGCGTAAAAGGCTATTTTCATATGGACGAAAAAGGCTTCAGTAGGGCTTATGAAGACCAGTTTACCCCCGGGGAGGAGCGAGGTAAAAGGTGCAAGGAGGCGGTCCGAAACGGCCCATGTTGCGAAGAAAAGGACAAACACCATTCCAAGGCAGAGCATCAGCCTTGAGCGAAGCTCCTCAAGGTGCTCGGTAAATGGAACTTTCTCGCCCTCTTTCAGTTTCTTGATCATCATTCTCTCCAGTGGAATCATAAGGATAACACGCGATTTTCAGAATGTCTTTTTCGCGATGCATTTTAAATATGAGGGAAGGGTCATCCATGTTTTTTCCCGGTTTTTGGAACATCGCCTCGCCAATCCCGGGGAGTTACCCAAACCTGCAATATGGTTTAAACTTGTTATACTTGTTTGCAACGGCTTATCCAGCCGGTATGGATCGAAATAGGGAGCATTCGATTATGGATGACAGGTTATTACGGAGATTGGCGGGCGTCAGGCCGGCATATATTGTTCTTGTGTCGGTGCTTGCCTCTGTCAGCCTCACCCTGGTAATTGTCTCCATATGCAGTCTCTATTTTTACGGTCGCGTTACTTTCGAGTTTATCGCTACCGGGATCATCGCCTCTTTCTTTGTGGCTTTCTTGGTCGTCATGTTTCTGCAAAAAATTACGAATAGCATTATGGAAGTGAAGCTCCAGTCGGATTCCATGATCCAATCCCTGGAGAAAAATATCTCCAATATCATCCAAAAGAGCAATGACGTCTTCTACAGGACCAACCTGAAGGGGGAGATAGTCTGGATATCTCAATCGGTTCAAAAGGTGATGGGATATTCTCCGGAAGAGTTGATCGGGAAGGATATTTCCAGTTTTTACGTAAATCCGGAAGAGCGATTGAGGCTCCAGGAGTTGCTGAGGGAGAATGGCGGATTCGTAAAGAATTTTGAGGCAAAACTCCGGAAGAAGGATGGGAGCGAGATATGGCTCTCAACGGACACCGGTTATTATTACGACGAACACGGGAGCATCGCCGGAGTTGAAGGGGAGACCAAGGATGTAACCGAAAAGAAGGAGATCGAAAACGCCCTGAGGCTCTCCGAGGAAAAGTACAGAACGCTTATCGAAAATATACAGGAGGGGATATTCCTCCTTCAGGAAGGGAAGTTCGTCTACGTAAATGACAGGTTTGCCGAAATGACCGGCTACAAGGTAGCCGAGATAATTGGAAAGGAGTTTGCCCCTTTCGTGGCCCCGGAAGACAGGAACAAGGTTTTCGAGCGGTACAAAAGGAGGTTGCAGGGGGAAGACGTTCCAAAGGAGTACGAGTTCCGGCTCCTGCATAAGGATGGCAATGCGCGGGTGGTTGTGCATATGCTGGTGAGTCTCACCCAGTATCAGGGAAAACTGGCAACCACCGGTACGATCACCAATGTATCCGAAAAGCGGAAGATGGAAACTCTCTATCAAAAAGCCCAAAAACTCGAATCTGTGGGATTGCTGGCTGGCGGCATTGCCCATGATTTCAACAACCTCCTCACCTCGATACTGGGCGGTCTCTCACTGCTGAAGCTTACTATCGACAAGAGCGGAGATGACGAGGATTTGCAGATAGTCACGGAATCTATAAACGCCACTAAGCGCGCGAAAGACCTCGCAAGACAGCTCCTTTCATTTTCGAAGGGGTCGGAGCCTGTAAAGAAGCTGTTAAGCCTCAAAGATCTCCTGATGGACTGCGTGTCGTTTTCTCTTCGGGGTTCGTTATCGAATTATTCGTTCGATATTGTCGACGACCTCTGGAACGTGGAGGCCGATGAAGGACAGCTTAACCAGGTATTCAATAATTTGATAATCAACGCGGAACAGTCAATGCCGGACGGCGGCGTGATAGATGTCTGCGCCTACAATATAAACATATCGTCGCACAGCGGGATACCTCTTCCACCAGGGAAGTATGTTCAGATTACGGTTGAGGATGCCGGCCACGGAATACCGGATGAATATCTCGACAAGATATTCGATCCCTACTTCACCAGTAAACAGAAGGGGAGCGGGCTCGGCCTTGCGTCAGCATATTCGATAATCAGGAACCACGGCGGATTTATCGATGTTGAATCCGATCTCGGAAAGGGGAGCAGGTTCCATGTATTCGTTCCGGCCAGCGATTTGGCGATAAATGAATACGCCTCTTCTCCAGCGCTTGTGAAAGGCCATGGGAGGGTTCTTGTTATGGATGATGAGGATGTCGTAAGGAATGTTCTCGGCAGGATGTTAAAGAGGCTGGGGTACGAGACGGAGTATGCCGTCGACGGCGAAGAGGCCGTCAGCATTTACAGGCAAAACCTCGAAAACGGCACCCGGTTTAAGGCGATAATTACCGATCTCACGATACCCGGCGGGATGGGGGGAGAAAAGGTCTTGAAAATCCTCAAGGAGGCCGACCCTGAGATCAAGGCGATAGCAACAAGCGGCTACGCGCTTGATCCCATAATGTCGGATTATCCCAAATACGGATTTGCCGGAATTCTTCAAAAACCTTTTGAAATGGAAAACCTAAGCGTGGTACTGGAAAAGGTGACGGCGGAGAACGGCGGGAAATCATAACTCCCCTTATTTGGCTCTAATAACAACTTAATAAAGAGCTTTCCGGGCCTATTCCAGCATTGGGGTATCGTTTCCCGTAACGGCTCGGTTATTATCAATGTAATGAAAACTCTTCTCCACTATCTGAAGCTGGTCGCGATAGTTGTAGGCGCAGGGACGCTCAGCGGCCTCTTTGTGATGCTTATCGCCCTGAGGGACAAGGGTGAGGTGGAGGTTCCCTACATAGAGAGGGAAGAGATAGTCACGGCCCTTGAGAAGATATCTTCGGTTGGGCTGAACCTCAAGATGACCGAACTTGCCTATCACGATCATCTGCCGCGAAATTATGTGATAAGCCAGAATCCCGAAGCGGGGAAGGGGCTAAAGCCGGGGCGGGATGTCCGTGTTGTTGTCAGCAAGGGTGTGCGTGATTTTGTCATGCCGGACGTAAGGGAGATGTCGCTTCGGCAGGCAAAAAACATTCTTTCCCAGCGCGGCATGAAGATCTCCCAGGTAGAGGAGGCGCATTCCGATGTGAAGGAGGGGTATGTCATCGTCCAGTCCCCTCCGAGAGGGAGAAGGATAGATAAGGAGGCGCGCGTGGAGCTTTTTGTCAGCATCGGCCCGTGGCCGGAAAAATTCATCCTCCCCGATTTCCGCGGGGACGCGGCGGGGGACGCGGCGAGCGAGATACAGATGGCGGGGTTGAAACTTGGAAAGCTCCGCTACTCCAGCGAAGGGGACGGTTTGCCGGATACTGTTGTGGCGCAGGAGCCGACAGCAGGTAAACCTGTAGAAAAGGATGAAGAGATATCACTCGTTATAAAGAAGGAGAAGTCCTCCGCATCAAAGAAGGGGCGAACCTATACCGTATACAACTACACGGTTCCTTCAAACGCCTCCGGCACCGTCCGCGTAAAGGCGGAGAACGTCGACGGCGAAAAGGATATCTATCTCCGCTCCCACAAGGGGGGACAGACGATATCCATCCTTGTGGAGGTTGCCGGCAAAACAACGGTAAGGATATTCCTTGGCGACGAGCTGATGGAAGTTAAGGATTTTCAGTAATCGCGGAATTTGACCCGACGGCGGCAAGGAATGGTAAACTAGACCTCGTTTTTTACAGGATATTCCTTGTTGCGTTAAAGAAATAGTTTTCGTATTTAGGGGAAAGACAAATGGCTCTAATAGCGCCCTCGATACTCTCGGCGGATTTCGCACGCCTCGGCGAAGAGGTAAAGGCGGTAGAGAAAGCCGGCGCCGACTGGATACATGTCGACGTCATGGACGGCCATTTCGTTCCGAACATAACCATCGGTCCGCTTGTTGTCTCCGCCGTAAGGCCTGTCACGAAACTCACGCTCGACGTGCATCTGATGATAGAGAACGTCGATACATACATACCGGAGTTCGCAAAGGCTGGCGCCGATTACATCACCATCCATCAGGAGGCGGGGAAACATCTCCACCGCTCGCTGATGATGATAAGATCGCTCGGTAAAAAAGCGGGTATCTCGCTAAATCCGGCCACGCCTGTGGAGAGCATCCGTTCCATCGCAAAGGAGGTGGACCTTGTTCTTCTCATGTCGGTAAATCCCGGGTTCGGCGGGCAGTCTTTCATCGAAAGCTCCATCGCCAAGGGGAAGGAGCTTAGAAAACTGCTCGATGAAACAGGCTCGAAGGCCCTTATCGAGATGGACGGCGGCATCGGCACCGGGAACGCAAAAACCGTCAGGGAAGAGGGTTGCGTAGATGTTATCGTCGCCGGCTCCGCGGTCTTCGGCTCGAAGGACTACGCGGACGTGATCGCAAAGCTGAGAGGGTAGCCTCCGGCGCATCGTGACCTATCTTTCATATAGATGAAAGCTTTTCCTGTAAACCATCCATGCGCATCCACATTTTTTTATTTAATGGAAAGTTGCAGATGGGGTAATAAAACCGGGTCAGCTTGAAAGCGTTTTGAGCGACTGCCTGATTATCTCCGATATGGAGAGTTCCTTTTCAGGCGCCGATACCGCCATTACCGCTTTTTCCGCCTGCGCCCTTTTGTAGCCGAGGTTCACGAGCGCTTCTACAGAATCCCGTATATCGGCGCTTCCCGACAGCGCGGTTCCGGCGCCGGTCGGCGGTGCCATTTTATCCTTCAGCTCGATTATGATCCTTTCGGCGGTCTTCTTGCCGAGGCCGTGAACGCGGGAGAGTTTCGCCACGTCGTTATTCGCGATTGCCGATTCGAGGTTGCTTGAGCTGATGCCGGAGAGTGTCTGTATAGCGAGCTTCGGACCGACGCGCGAGACGGTTATCAGTTTGTTGAAAACATCCTTCTCATCGGTATCGAAAAATCCGTAGAGGTGCAAAGCGTCTTCCCTGGCTATCGTGACAACATGAAGCCTTGCGTTCTCCCCCCTTTGCGGAAGTTTTTCATAGGTGTTGAGCGATATGAAAAGCCGGTACCCGACCCCACCTACATCGAGGATGACCTGCGTCGGTTTTTTCTCCGCCACAATTCCGGTAAGCAGGGCGATCATTTGAGCGCAAGCCTCTTCAACGCGGGCGCCGAATGTATATGGCATATCGCGACGCCGAGCGCATCGGCGGCATCGGCAGGCTTTGGAGCCTCTTTGAGCGAAAGGAGACGGCGCACCATCCCGGCGACCTGATGCTTCTCCGCCTTCCCGTGTCCCGTAAGCGCCTTTTTCACCTGAAGCGCGCTGTATTCATATACGGCGATGCCGCGGTTTACGGCGGGGAGCATCGCGGCTGAGCGCGCCTGACCAAGAAGCAGTGCCGATCTCGGATTCTCGGCGGTGAATATGTTTTCTATCGCCGCTTCGTCCGGAGAATATTTTTCGATTATTTCGCTGAAGCTCCTGTATATTTCACCCAGCTTTTCTGGGAGATTTTTGGACGGGTCTGTCTTTACCGCGCCGAAAGCGACGAGGGAAAGCCTGTTCCCTTTTTCCTCAACGAGCCCCCACCCCGCTATTCTGCTTCCCGGATCTATGCCAAGGGTAAGGATGTCCGTTACTCCGAAAGCTTCTTCATGATTTCGTCGGAGATGTCGAAATTTGCGTAGACCTTTTGAACGTCGTCGTGGTCCTCGATGCTATCCATCAGTTTGAGCATTGCCGCCGCTTTGCTCTCGTCGAGGCTTACGGTATTTTGAGGGATCATTGTCAGCTCGCATTCTGTCGGTTCCAAGCCTTTTTTCTGAATGGCTTCCCTTACCGCTTCGAAATTCGAGGGTTCGGTCCTTATCTCGTAAACATCATCTTCGGTCTTGATGTCCTCCGCCCCTGCTTCGAGAGCCAACTCTATCAGCTCATCTTCAGATATCTGGTCGACCGGAATTTCGATGTACCCCTTGTTGTCGAATAGATAGCTCACACTGCCGGTAGTCCCCATGCTCCCTCCGCTTTTGCCGAGAAGGAGCCGTATTTCCGGGAGTGTTCTGTTCTTGTTGTCTGTCGCGCACTGAATGAGGATGGCCACTCCCCCCGGCCCGTATCCTTCATAAGCGACCTCTTCTATCATCTGTCCGGGGAGTTCTCCCGTCCCTTTCTTGATGGCTCTGGTAATGTTATCGGCCGGCATGTTCACCGATTTCGCGGCGTACACGGCTGTTCTTAGCCTCGGGTTGGCATCTATATCTCCTCCTCCCGACTTTGCGGCAAGAGTTATCTCCTTGATATATTTTCCAAAAATCTTCCCCTTTTTCTGGTCGGCGGCCCCCTTTTTCCGTTTTATCGTCGACCATTTTGAATGACCTGACATCGTAATGCTCCCAAAAAGTAAGGTTGTATCTGTAATTTGCTGTTGAGAATGTTATCACAGCTGAAATGCGCCGCATAGCGGACAACTTTTTCCTCTGAGTTGATCTGATTTCTGCGGGGAGGCAGGCTCATCCTTTCCGGATTTTTTCGATATCCTCCTCCCCCTTCGCCTCTATCTTGCGGATGTCTGCTGAGTATCTTTCGGTGATGTCGTCACGTTCCGCCGGATTGGAGGTTTTTGACAACGCCTCCCGAAACATTATCTCCTCCTGGGCGAGCCTCGCGGCGGTTTTGGAGCGCACTTCGGCTATCCCCTTTCTTTGTTCGTCGGTCAGTTTGCGGTTCTCTCCACCGGATCTTTCCATGGCGAGTTCTATGGCGCTTTTCATTACTCCCTCCGATTCAGAAACATTCTTTTCCAGATGATACATTATTTCGCGCCGCTTATCTGGTCAAGTACGCGCGCGCAAGGTTATAATCCGGTCATGTCCGAATTGATCGAACCGCAGGGAGAATCGCCGGCAGATGTCGTCATTGATGAAAGCCTCAGGCCGAAATCGATCGACGATTACGTCGGGCAACAGAGGATAAAGGAAAACCTCAAGATATCGATAGCCGCCACGCGCAAACGTGGCGAAGCGCTCGACCACATCCTTTTTTACGGACCTCCCGGCCTCGGAAAGACCACTCTCGCCTACATAATGGCAAACGAGCTTGAAGTGAACATAAGGGCCACCTCCGGCCCTGCCATAGAAAAAGCGGGAGACCTCGCCGCAATACTTACCAATATCGAAGAGAACGAGATAGTCTTTATCGACGAGATACACAGGCTTGCCCCGCCGGTGGAGGAGATACTCTATCCCGCCATGGAGGACGGGAATATAGATCTCGTTATCGGGCAGGGCCCGTCGGCAAGGTCGGTAAAGCTGGAAATCCCGCCATTCACGCTGGTAGGAGCCACAACGCGAGCCGGGCTTTTAACCTCCCCTTTAAGGGACAGGTTCGGCATTGTTCACCGTCTCGAATTCTATACCGAGGGGGAGCTTGCGCAGATAGTCAAGCGTTCAGCCGGAATCTTAGGCGCTCCTCTCGACGATGAAGGGGCAAGGGAGATCGCGCGCCGCTCGCGGGGAACCCCCCGCATCGCCAACCGGCTCCTTAGGCGCGTCCGTGATTACGCGGAGGTAAAGGGTGACGGCAGGGTAACCATGGAGATAGCGGGTCTCGCGCTCCGCATGATAGATATCGACGAAATGGGATTCGACAGAATGGATAGAATGCTTCTCCTTGCGATAATAGAAAAGTTCGGTGGAGGTCCGGTAGGGCTGGATACGCTTGCCGCCGCCATCAACGAGGAGAAGGATACGATAGAGGATGTCCTGGAGCCGTATCTCATCCAGGAGGGATTTCTCCAGAGGACACCTCGCGGAAGGGTCGCCTGTGAAGCGGCATATCGTCACCTGAAAAAAAATCCCCCTTCACGACAAAAAGAGATCTTTTAGGGCTACTCGAAAGAAGCCCTTTTCGACAGAGCCGTCCGGGGAAAACAGCCTCTCTCCCCCAACGAAATCTAAAAAGAGACTGTAACGGATGTTGCGACACTCGTATTTCCGTTACAGACAAATATAGTTATTTTGTATATAATTTTCCAATCTGCGCTTTAGCACAGTTTAAACCAGCGGTGTCTCTCTTTTTGCGGTTTTAAGCTGGTTTTATTTTATTTATGGGGAGAGCTAAATGAGTTCGTATTTTAAGAGTTCTGAATCTTGTGTCAGGTTTTTGATGCGTGTAAATATTTTGATTTTATCTCTGTTCATTAGTGCTGTCTTTAATCCATCGCCTGCGTATGCGGAAGTGCAGGTGGTTGCGTCGAACGATCTCTTCGATATGGACATAGTCGACCTCATGGAACTTGCTGTCACCACCGCGTCGAGAAAATCCGAGAAGCTTGTGCATACCTCCTCGGCAGTATATGTAATTACATCCGAGGCTATCAGGAACAGCGGAGCGACGACCATACCCGAAGCGCTGAGACTTGCGCCCGGGCTTCAGGTAGCGAGAATGGGATCGCACAGCTGGGCGATAACGTCGCGCGGTTTCAACAATGCATACGCAAACAAGCTCCTCGTATTGATAGACGGGCGGAGCGTATACACACCTCTCTTTGCGGGGGTCTACTGGGATGAGCAGGATACCCTGATGGAGGATATCGACAGGATAGAGGTGGTCCGAGGTCCCGGCGGCACCATGTGGGGGGCGAACGCCGTGAACGGGGTGATAAACATCATCACGAAAAAGGCAAACGAAACGGAGGGGACACTCACCTATATCGGAGGGGGCGATTTTGAAAAGAAATTTGCCGGTTTAAGGTATGGCGGGAAGCTGGGTGAAAACAGCTCGTACCGCATGTTCACGAAATATGACGACAGAGGCTCACTGGTAAAAAATGGTACTGATGAAAACATAAACGACGATTGGGATACCGGGAGATTCGGATTCAGGATAGATTCAGAACCTTCCAGTACGAACACGTTCATGTTGCAGGGTGACATCTTCAAAAAGAGGAATGATTACACCTCAGACTCGCAGACACTGAAGTACGGCGGGGATATCGTCGGAAATTGGAGCCATACCATCTCGGAGAAATCAAAGACCGATTTGCAGTTTTATTACGACAGGACCGAAATGTTCGACGAGGATTCCTCGAGGATAATCGAAACGCTGGATCTTGATTTTCAGCACCACCTCTCTGCGGGTGACAGGCATGATTTGAGCTGGGGAGCCGGGATGAGAAACATCAGGTTTGATAATGAAAATACCTCCCCCCCCATTTTCTACGATCCGGCGAAGCGGGAGGACAGCCTGACAAACGTTTTTTTGCAGGACAAGATAGCCGTTTCCCCCGGCCTGTTTTACTGGACTGTCGGGGCAAAGGTTGAGAACAATCCCTACACGGGGGTTGAGTACCAGCCGAATACCAGGTTCCTTTACACACCGGGTGAGAAGAACGTCTTTTGGGGTGCGGTATCAAGGGCTACCAAAACCCCCACGCGCGCCGACATGGACATGGGGATGTATAACTCAAAAGGGGGGCTTTTCCTAGTTCCGAAGAAGGATATGGCGTCGGAAATTCTCGTCGCCTACGAGCTTGGCCACCGCGCGATGCCGTCGGAAAAACTTTCATTTGATACCACCATCTTCTACAACGACTACGACAAACTTGAAACTACCGAATGCGGATTTGCCGGCGGTTCCATGCAGTGCTACCAGGACAACCAGATGTACGGAACCACCCACGGATTTGAAGCGGCCGCGAATTGGAGCCCGGTCCATGACTGGGTGCTCACCGCTACCTACACGTTCCTTGAGATGGATATGAAACTTCTCGATGGTTCCGAATCGATATACGCCACCGACGAGATGGAGTGGGAAAACCCCAAACAGCAGGCAAGGCTCAACTCCTATATCAAGCTCCCCTATAACATGCAGTTTGATTTGGCGGTATTTCATTCCGCCCCCGTAAGTTTCCAGCTATACACCGGCGAATACAAGCTGGCAGGCTACACGCGCGTAGATACCAGGCTGTCATGGAACGCGGGGAACGGATTTGTCACCTCGCTTTTTGTACAGGACGTGCTTAACGAATCAGGGCGCGGGGAATATAAAGGGGCAAGTTACGATCCATCTACTGACGTGGAAAGAAATGTATATCTGAAAGTTTCGTTTGAAAAGTAAACCGGGCAGGGGAGCATCGGAATTTTGAAAAGAAAGAACGGAGAGATACATGTCATCGCGGCGGTAATCTCCCTACTTCTCTGCTCATCCGCCTTTTCAAGTGAGAAGGTATTCACCGAGTACCAGGTAAAATCCGTTTTCATATACAACTTCGCGAAGTTCGTCGACTGGCCCGAACAGGCATTCAGTAGCGAGGCCTCCCCTGTAAACGTATGCGTGCTTGGCGAAGACCCTTTCGGCAACGAGATGGACCTCCTCACAAAAAAATCGGCCAGGGGGAGAGGATTCGACGTTCTCAGGTTCAGCAAGTTCAAGGATAAGGAGGAGCTGAAATCGTGCCACCTCCTCTTTATCAGTAAATCGGAAGAAAGCCGTATCGGCTCGATAATCGAGTCCCTTTCGGGATTCGGTGTCTTAACCATATCCGATGTGGAAGGTTTCATGGATTCCGGGGGGATCATTGAGTTCACGATGAGGGAGAACAAGGTTCGCTTCGCCGTAAATCTGAAGGCCTCCGAACAGGCAGGGATAAGAATAAGCGCGAAGCTTCTGAAACTTGCCGAGGCGGTGAAAAAATAGCCATGCCGAAAACCAGGGACTTCACGATAAAGCAGAAGCTGGGGCTCATCATCGGGGTGACCACTGTTGTGGCGCTCCTTCTCGCTTCGGTGTCGTTCATCCTCTACCAGAGATACATGCTAAGGCAGACCATAGTGCAGGATCTCTCTTCGCTAGCGGAGATCACGGGAAACAACAACGCCGCTTCACTCGCGTTCATGGACACCGGTTCGGCAAGGGATACGCTCGGTGGCCTGAGCGCCAGGCCGTCTATCGAAGGGGCCGCTATATACTCCGCTGACGGCGAGCTGTTCGTGAAATATATAAAGATGAACGCGGATTTTGACGTTCCTGAATACCCAGGCGAGGACGGGCAGAGCTTTTCAGGCGGGAGGCTTATCCTTGCAAGGGGGATAATATTCGACGGTGAGAGGATAGGTACCTTTTTCCTGGCGGCAAACATGGACGAGCTGAACGCACTGACAATAAAAAGTTCGATGACAGTTCTGCTGGTAATGTTTATTTCGTTGATAGCCTCAATGATCGTCTCTTCAAGGCTTCAGGGGCTTATTTCAAATCCGGTAGCGGCCCTTTCAAGCCTCGCCATATCGGTTTCTGAGAGCAAGGATTATTCCGTCCGCGCAAAAAGCGACAGCCGCGACGAATTCGGCGACCTCATGAACGCGTTTAACGAGATGCTTGAACAGATCCAGTCAAGGGATCAAAAGCTGAGGGAACATGGCAAAGAACTGGAAAAGGAAGTTGAGGAGCGTACAAGAGAGTTGAACATCGCCAATACGAATCTAAACGAAGAACTATTGGACCGCAGAAAGGCGGAACAGGCGCTTGCCCGCACGCTAAGCGAACTGGAAACGATAATGAACGCAAATCCCGACATCCTTTACGTCGTAAACATGGAAGGGAAACTGATCAAATGGAACAACGGACTGGCAATGCTCACTGGGCTGGGGCCGGACAAGCTGATGCTACGGCCGATAACCGAATTCATTCATGAAGATGACCGGGATATCGTCATGAGGAGGGTAAAGGATGTATTCCAAAATGGGGAGGCAACGGTCGAAGCGAGATTCTTCGACAGGAACGGCGACCTTTTCCCTTACTACTGCAACGGAATTGTTCTCAGGAACGAAAAGGGGGAAGTGACCGGCTTTACCGGAACGGGGCGCGACATCTCCATACTGAAGGAGACAGAGCTAGAACTGCGAAGGGCAAAGGATAGCGCCGAGGAGGCCACAAGGCTAAAGGACAAGTTCGTATCGCTAGTTTCCCACGACCTCAAAGGGCCTCTTGGAAGTCTTTTGGGATTTCTGGAGCTTATCAAAAGGGACTCTGCGAATGGCATCTCTGCGGAATCGGGAAAGTACCTAAGCATCGCCCTAGATTCCGGCGAGAAAATGCTCACATTGATAGATGATCTCCTCAACATCAGCAGGCTCAAGACCGGAAACATCATGCCGCACTACACATTCAACGATCTTCACATTATCATGTTGAAGATTCTTTCCGGCCTCGCCTATCCCGCGTCCCTGAAGGGTGTGACAATACAGAACGACGTAAGACCCGGCATCCGCGTATATGCCGATAAACAGCTTCTGCAGGAGGTTTTGCAAAACCTTATTTCAAATGCGGTGAAGTTCTGCAATCAAGGGGACACTATCAGGATATTCCTTCCGTCAGGAAACGGGGGGCAAATTTCCGTTGCCGACACCGGGCAGGGGATCGCCCCCGAAAGGATAGGTAAACTCTTTAATTACGAAGAGAAGACCTCCACTATAGGCACCGCAGGTGAGACCGGAACGGGGCTGGGGCTCCCGCTTTCAATGGACATCATAAAGGCGCACAAGGGGAACATAGCCATAAGTTCCGAAGTTGGCATAGGGAGCACTTTCACCGTTTCGCTCCCGATAGTGAAGCCTGTCATTCTCCTTGTGGAAGACGACATAAACCTGATGGAACTCGTAAAGTTCATGCTTGAAGGGCTGGATGTGTTTATTATGGAAGCGAGGGACGGACAGGAAGCACTCGATATTCTCAGCGAGAAAACCCCTCATCTCATTCTCTCCGACATAATGATGCCGCGAGTGGATGGTATGGAACTGCTCGAAAAGGTGAGAAATACCGAACTCCTTAAAGATATCCCTTTTATAGTAATGACAACTTCCAGGGAGCCTGAAGTATCGGAGAGAGCTTTTCAGCTTGGAGCGGACGACTTCCTGGTAAAACCGGTCACGCAAAACGAAATGATCCCGCGTATCAAGAGATTTATTTTATAGGCCGCTACAGGCGGTTGTACTTCGGTTCACATTTTTCGATTCCTTTGTTCGATAAACGTACAGCAATCCAGATATTTTGCGTATTGACGGTACCGGAGTTCAGAAATTATGAAACTTCCAGATATTGTTAAGCTTAAGCCTTATGAAACCAAATCCTTGCATGTGGTAAAATGTACTTGGTTGGAACTTCCATCCGAAATATGCGCACTAAACGGTGGAAATTCCCTAAAGGGGAGAAATCAGATTTGTTGCGAAATGGAACGTTTTTTTTACTGATTTTCTGCATCATGGAAGCTACGAAAGGGAGAAGCTGATCTCTCTGGATGAAAGCGACGGCATAAAAAACCGTCAATTTCCCGTATGGGTGTACGTAATGCAAGGAGTAGCCTGAGACAGATCAGGATCTTTCGGTGTAAATATGACCTCAAAGCCGCAATCAGGGATAGCAAAGCTGATTTTTTCCCCTTGGGGAGCCGTATTGGTATGGAGTGTCTTTATCGCCATCTCCCTTCTGTGGAACATCAGCCACCATAGGAAAGACACCCTGGAAATGGCGGTCAAGGAAGCAACCATCCACTTCAACAAGGATCAGGCTTTCAGGTACTGGGTTACTTCGCATGGCGGCGTTTACGTCCCTGTGGATGAAAGAACACCTCCAAATCCTCTTCTTTCGCATGTGCCGGAAAGGGATATCGAAACCAAATCGGGAAAAAAACTTACCCTGATGAATCCCGCTTACGCCTTGCGCCAGTTGATGAACGATTACAGCGACAAATACGGGATAAAAGGGCGCATTACGAGTCTGAAACTCCTTAACCCGGCAAACGCTCCCGACGAGTGGGAAAAGAAAGCGCTAAAGTCCTTCGAGAATGGCGCGGCTGAAGCGGTTGAATTCACCAAGATCGACGGCGTTCCGTTTCTGAGGTTCATGCGTCCGATGATCACCGAAGAGGGATGTCTTAAATGTCACGCGCATCAAGGGTACAAGGTCGGCGATGTGAGGGGTGGGGTCGGGGTAATCCTTCCGGTACAGCCGTATATGGAAATAGAGAAAAGCGAAGTTGCATCAATAGCCATCTCGCACAACCTGTTCTGGATAATCGGGCTTTTTGCCATCGGGTTCGTATCGAGGCTGAATAAAAAGAGGATACAGGAAAAGAGCGAGGCCGAACAGGCAGTTTTCCTTTTCAGGACCCTTCTTGACCGCTCCAGCGACGCCATCACCGTTGTTGATCCCGACAACGGAAGGTTCCTCGATTTCAATGAAAAGTTCTGCGCTAATCTCGGTTACGGACGCCATGAGATCATGGGGAAGAGCATTATTGATATCGATTCAACCATCAAGGATATCTACGAGTGGAACAAGCGAATTGAAGAGCTGGAGAAACATGAAGAGCTTGTTTTTGAGAGTGTGCATGTCCGGAAGGATGGCTACAAATTTCCGGTAGAGGTCAGCGTAAAGCTTGTTCGGGAAAAAGGGAAGAGGTTTATCATTGGAGTCACCAGGGATATTACGGAGAGAAAGCGCGCGGAAGAGGCGCTCTTGCGGAGCGAGGAAAAATACAGGCTGTTGGTGGAGAGCGGTCTCCTGATCGCGTGGGAAGCGAAGTTCCCTTCGCGGCAGTTCACCTTTGTAAGCTCGCATGCCGGAAAGCTCACAGGCTACAGCGAAAAGGAGTGGTGCAAGCAGGATTTCTGGGTGAACCATCTTTATACCGAAGACAGGGAGAAGGCAATAAAACAGAGCGGGGAGCTTGTCAAAAAAGGTGAGGGTCACACACTCGAATATCGGATGATCGCGAAGGACGGCAAGGTTATCTGGTTCAAGGATATGGTGAGCGTCATAAAGGATTCGGCCTCGGCGCCTGTCGGCCTGCGCGGGTTCCTTACCGATATAACAGAAAGAAAAAACATGGAAGATCTTGCCAAGAGCAGGGGGGAATCCCTCGCCAGAGCGCAGGAGATAGCGCACATAGGGAGCTGGAGCTGGGATGTTCAAACAGGCCATCTCTACTGGTCCGACGAAAATTTCAGGCTCTTCGGATTCTCTCCCCAGGAATTCGAGCCTACGTATGAAAAGTTCCTTGAAATTTTACATCCATCCGATAGAGAGAGCGTGATCCAGGCCGTCAATCTCACGCTGGAGGGGGGCGGGAATTACGATATTGAACATAGGATCGTCCGTCCCGACGGCACGGTAAGGCTGATACATGGGCAGGGGAGGGTTGAATACGGGAGGGACGGAACGCCTGCAAGGATGTATGGCACGGGACACGATATCACCGATCAGCGGAAATCCGAGGAGACCATGCGTCTGCAGAGCGAGATGATGGCGAACATGGGGGAGGGGGTTCTGCTGATAAAGGCCGACAACATGAAAATAGTTCACGCGAATTCCAGACTTGAGAAGATGTTCGGCTATGGTGAGGGGGAGCTTTTGGACAAAGAGGTCGCCATACTTAACGCGCCCACGGAACGCGATCCGAAGGAGACCGCGAGGGGAATAGTCACTCTGCTGCAGGAAAAAGGTTTCTGGCAGGGGGAGGTTCACAATATCAAAAAGGACGGTTCCACGTTCTGGTGTTTTGCGTCAATCGCGGGGTTCGACCACCAGGAGTACGGGAAGGTCTGGATATCGGTGCATGCCGACATAACCGAAAACAAACGCGCAGAGGAAGAAAAACTTCTTTTCAGGAGGCTTGTCAACAGATCTAACGACATGATCCTTCTGGTCGACCCGGAGAGCGCGCTCATTCTCGATATAAACGACAAGGGGTGCGAGCACCTCGGATATGACCGTGAAGAGTTGATGAAGATGCGGGTAATAGATTTCGACGCAACCGTAAGTGAAGTTGAAGCGTGGCAGGCACACACTGCGGAGCTGGAAGCTAAGGATTCACTCCTCTTTGAAAGCGTTCATATAAGAAAAGACGGCGCCCGGATACCGGTAGAGATAAACGTAAAGCTGGTTTCGGAGAGCGGCAGAAGCTTTATAATCGGCGTGGTTCGGGATATATCCGACAGAAAGCGCGCCGAAGAAGAGCTGAGAAACAGCCAGAAGATACTCGCCCGCGCCCAGAAGATAGCAAATATTGGAAACTGGACATGGGATGTGCCGGATCAGAAGTTCAGCTGGTCGGATGAGCTCTATCACATACTCGGTTTAAGCGAGAAGAAGGGGAAGGCGGATTACCTGGCGATACTGGAGACGACCCACCCGGAGGAGAGGGAAGGATTGAAGCGGGCAATTTTCGATGCGCTCGAAGAGAAAAAGCCATGGAACCTTGATCACAGAATAGTTCTTGAGGATGGGAATATTCGCGTAGTGCATCACCAGGGGGAGGTCACCTTGAACAGCGATGAGGAGGTCCTCCTCATCGAAGGGACGTTGCAGGATATTACCGAACGGAAGGAGGCCGAGCGCGCCCTGGAAAAGTCGGAGAGAAATATCAGGGCGATAGTCAAATCGGTCGGAGAAGGGATAGTCGTTGCCAATCGTGATTCGCGGGTGACATTCGTGAACGGAGAGCTCTGCGAAATTTTCGGCTGTTCCGAAGAGGAGATTATCGGACAGCCGCTCGAAATACTTATGCCGGAGCGTTTCAGGGAATCTCACAGGACGTCATTCAAGAGATATCTGGAAGGTGGGAAAGCGAGGGTCGTAGGGAAGAGGATCGAACTGGAAGGCCTTCGAAAGGATGGCTCGGAGTTCCCGCTTGAACTGAGGATCGAGGAGTCGGTATGGGATCACCAGGAGAAATTCTTCGTAGGCGCGATAAGGGATATTACTGAAAGCAGGCGAATCTTCGAGGAGCTCCGAAAGGCGAAGGAAGAGGCTGAAGGGGCCACAAAACTGAAGGACAAGTTTGTGTCGATGGTCTCGCACGACCTCAAGGGGCCGCTTGGGAACATGATGGGATACCTGAAACTGCTGTTGAACGAGCAGGCCGAGCCGCTGGGGGAAGGGGCAAATGTCATCCTCGGGTCCGCGCTGAAATGCGGCGAGGGGATGATAAGCCTGATAGAAGAACTCCTGAATATCTCCCGGCTTAAGACCGGTAAGCTGGTTCCGCAGATGAGATTCCACGATCTGTATGTTGTCTCATTGAGAGCGCTTTCGGGTCTCAGCTATCTCGCCCTCCAGAAAGGGATCGAAATTGTTAACGAAATAAAGCCCGGTGCGAGGGTCTTCGGAGACGAGCAGCTCCTTTCGGAGGTTGTCGCTAACGTCCTTTCTAACTCGATAAAATTCAGCGGGCGCGACAGCAGGATAACGATATCCCACTCCGCAGGAGAGAAGACACTCCTTGCCATCAAGGATAACGGAGTGGGAATTCCGCCCGAAAAAATTGAATTCCTGTTTGATTATGAGGTGAAGACATCGACCGTCGGAACCGCCGGGGAGACCGGCACCGGCCTCGGTCTCCCGCTGGCAATGGATATCGTCAAGGCGCATGGGGGGGATATATCGGTGGATTCAAAGCCGGATGCCGGGAGCAGCTTCACTATTGCGCTTCCGGTCGTGACGCCGAGGATCCTCGTGGCGGATGACGATGAAGGTGTACTCCATATCATCAGAACGATCCTTGCGGATGAGTCGGTGGAGATAATCGAAGCGCTCGACGGCAAGGAGGCGATGGAGCTCATCAGGGAGAAGGCTCCGCACTTTATAATCGCCGATTTCCACATGCCTGAGATCGACGGCCTAAAGCTCCTCGAAAGGGTGAAAAAAGAGAAGTCGATCAAGAACGCGGTATTCTTTATCATGACAAGCGACAAGGATACAGAGATAAAGGAGAGGGCGTTCCAGCTTGGGGCGGATGATTTTCTAAACAAACCGATATTGAAGGGGGACCTCCTCCCCAGGGTGAGGAGATATATAATTTAGCTGCCGAGGGTTGCAGTCCTTTGCTGTTCATAGTCATGGCAGTTCAATCACCTTTGCGGACGCGGGAATGAAAAATATCCAGCGCGATCGGGCGGGAAAAGAGCGTTTGAGTAATCTCGCCTACCTTCCGAAGTGGCGGAACAGTCTTTCTTTTTCGATGTTTATCGCCACCGGCCTTCCATGCGGGCAGGTGTAGGGGAGTTCGGCTCTACCGAGTTCGGCGACCATCGCGGTTATTTCGTTGAGCGAAAGTGTATCTCCCGCCATGACCGCCGCTCTGCATGCCATGTTTGAAACGAGTCCCGATATCATCGTCGTGAAATCGGAGTCGCGGTTTCCAGCGATACTCTCGGCGAGTTCGTCGATGAGCGGGACGATATCCTTTCCCGAAAGGATGGCCGGGATCTCCCGGACGATGAAAGAGGTGTCGCCGAACTCCTCTATCTTCCATCCCAGGTCGTCGAACGTTTTGAGATGGGCGCGTATGACATCTGCCCGCCCATGTTTTTTGTCTATCGTCAGTGGGATAAGTAGCTGTTGCCGCTCTACCTTTTTCTCCTTCAGTCGCTTGAGGAACTTTTCATAAAGTATCCTCTCGTGAACGGTATGCTGATCCATTATTACCAGCCTGTTGCCGTCTTCAATGATGAGAAGGGTATCGAACAGCTGACCGACAACTTTCGATTGAGGGGAGAGGACACCATGCACCGGCGAAAATACCGGAATCTCCCCAAGGGGGGGGTAATTGCTTCTGTCGTTTTCTCTGAGCGGTTCGCTCCAAAGCTCGAACGATCGTTCAAACCCGGCAGACATCCCCGTTTCGCGCTTGTTGGCAAGATGAGGCTCCATTTTGGGAGCGGGATAACCGGAGAGCGCCGGGGCGACGTAGTAGTCTGTACCGGCAGTTTGCGCCGCGACAGAGTATCCACCTCCACCGGCGTATTTTGAAAGCGACTGCCTGACGCAGGCGATGATGGCGGAAGTAATCCTCCCGGGGTCGGAAAAACGGACTTCGGCCTTTGTCGGGTGAACATTGACGTCGACTTCATTTACAGGGAGTTCGATAAAGATGAAGATGACCGGCTTTCTGCCGCGCGGGATGAGATCGTCGAACGCCCTGGCGAGCGACATCCTGATAAGGGGATCCTTCACCGGACGGTTGTTAACGAAAAAATATTGGTCCAGATTTGTTGCCCGGTTGAATTCCGGCTTTCCGGCGAGGCCTGAGACATGGAGTGTGCCGTCGGCCAATTCCATCTTCACCAGGTTTTCAGAATATTCCGAGCCGAATATCTGGTGAACCCTTTCGAGGAGCGACGAGGCGGGGGGGAACTCCATCACCCTCTTTTTCTCCTTTATGAATGTGTACCTGACGGAGGGGGTCGCCAGCGCGGCCTGTATTATCCTTCCGGTGATGTGACCCATTTCGGTTGTGTTGGCCCTTGCGAACTTCCTCCTGGCCGGCGTGTTGTAGAAAAGGTTTTCAACAATAGCCTCCGTTCCGCCGATAGGGGGGCTTTCATGGCTGCTCACGGTTTTGCCGCCGTCGACCACTATTGTCCTTCCGCTCTTTTCGCCGCTCCTTTGTGATGAGAGCGTAAACCGCGAAACGGAAGCAATCGAGGGGAGCGCCTCGCCACGGAAGCCGTAAGTGCCGATATTGAATATGTCGTCGAGCTCGAATACCTTGCTCGTCCCATGCCTCGCAACCGCCAGATGAAGCTCGCCGGAGGGTATCCCCGCGCCGTTGTCCTTTACACGGATCCTCTTCCGTGATAGCGACACCTCCACCTCTATGGAGGTCGCCCCGGAATCGAGGGAATTTTCGATAAGCTCCTTTATGACGTTTGCGGGCCTCTCGATCACTTCACCAGCCGCTATCTGGCTGGCAAGCTCCGGGGGCATAACTTTTATTTGACCGCTATTCTCCATAAGCCGATAATTTACCTTTCTGTCTGCATGGTAATAGTAATGCGTCCGCCATGCAAGCGGTAAGATAATTAATGGTAGTAATATATATACCACATAACAGGAGACGAGTCTGAGCGAAATGAAGAGCGATAAACCAAGTCAGTTAAGGTTCGGATTGACCCTGCCGGAGAAGACTCTCTTTTCGCTAGGCAGGTTCATCGAGGGGGAGCACAACGCAGTCCCGCTCGAGGCAGCAAGAAGGTTCACGCGCGAGGGGAATATCCAAAGCCTGGTGATCTTCGGGAGCCGGGGATCCGGCAAGAGCCATCTCCTTAAAGGGATGGCGATAAATATCGCGGATGAAAGATCAACCGCCGTAGTCGACGCGGCTGAAATGCTGAATAAAAGGAAGATACGGGAAGAGATGAAGAATCTTGCCGGCTATCAGGTTGTCTGCATCGACAACCTTGACGCCCTCTCTGGAACGCCGGAGCTTTTCGATGAGGTTTTCCACCTCTTCAACGAACTCACGGGGAAGGGGGGATTTTTCGCCGCCACAATGGAAGAGTCGCCGGCAAGGGGGGGGAATATGCCGGACTACCTCTATACCAGGCTCCTCTCCGGACTGATAGTGGCAATCGAAAGGCCCGGTGATGCGGAGAAGGGGGAGATACTCAAAAAACTCGCCGCCGACAGGCAGATCGAACTTTCGCAAAAAGAGGTCAAGTACATCCTTGAGCACTCCGCCAGGTCGATCGGCGATCTCGTAGGGCTGCTCGGCAGGCTCGAATCGATGCTTGGAAAAGGGGAGCGCAACATCGGCATACAGCATATAAAGGAGGCGATGTCGGCCGGTGAAATATTCAAAAAGTAAAATTGGAAAGAGGGCTCGATTTTTAATATCATACTGATTGGAGTTTGGTTCAAATTCATCCTGAATATTTCGAGGAGTTAATGGGAAAAAGGATTGGCGAAGGACAGAGCGGCCAGATAATAGACTGCCCGAAATGCGGCTGTCCAAACAGGTCCACCGACATACGTTGCACATACTGCCGCGTCGAGCTTTCATCAGCAAAACCGGGGCTGGGGGACAGGCTAGAACATTACTTCAATTACCTGAAGTTCAAATATAAGCTCCCCAGATACGCCACCTCCGCACGGGAAGCTGTCAAATACTCCCTCATTATCATGGCGGCTCTCCTCCTTTTCTTCGCCGGTAGCTACCTTATATATCTCGCCATGACAGGGGAAGGATTCCTCTACCTCTGTATTGGGATACTCCTCTGCCTCTACGGTGGGGGGGCTATTTACAGCGTTTACAACAGGCCCGCCTGACCTCCTTGAGTTGAAAGGGTCAGGGCATTAGCCTCCCACTGAACGGTGTCCCTGTGCTAGCTGATTATAAAGCTTGCGTACCCCACGACCCGATCCAGGTCGCCGGTTATGTCGCCGGAGTTCGCGTATTCCACCAGCTCCGCTTTCGTTGCCCCCATCTCGCCAGCCGCCCATAGGAGCGTTGAAACAGAGGAGACTCCGCAGAGGGCGTTGTCGCTCTTTAATATATCTATAATCGATTCCTCCGTGAATTCCACAATCTGTTCAATAGTGCGCCGGTCGCGTTCCCGCGCCTCGCTGTCGGTCAAAAAATGGGAAAGATCGCTACTCGATATCACTAGCGAGCCCGATTCGGATGCGCGCTTCCCGATAGCGCTCCCGAGCATCTTGAGCGTTTGCGCCCTCTGCGTACCTAGCGACACAGGCACTATCCTGATATTCTTGTTCCTGTAATAGAGGAACGGAACTAGCACTTCGAGGGAGTGCTCCATCATATGCGCGGCGGAATCAAACCTTACATGTTCGCAATCGGAGGCTATCTTTTTGGCGAGTTCCCGGTCGACAGGGACATCGCCGAACGGGAATTCCCACGCATTGGCGCTGTCGATAGCGACCCTTTCTCCAAGGCCACGGTGGTTTGGTCCGATAAGGATTATGCTGTCAGGTATCTTTATCGAGCCGAACAGCGCTCCGGCAACCTCCCCGGAGTACATCCACCCGGCGTGGGGGGAGATGCAGCCCGCGACTTCCCGCTCAACGCGACTGTCGCCAAGGAGCCTGTTTACCTCTTTCGACATCTCTTTTTCGGTGCCCGGATAAAAACTTCCAGCCACCGCCGTTCTTCTCTTCGCAGTAATGGGCATATTCAAATCACCTTGATTTATTCTAAACCTCTTTGTGGTTTTTTAGCTCCTTTTTCCAGAAGTGAGAGGTAGAGCTCTTCGTACTTCTTCGCCGACCCCTTCCATGAGTGATCTTGCGACATTCCGTTCCTCATGATCCTCGTCCATTCGGCACGGTCGCCAAACGCCTTTATCCCCCGCTTTGCGGCGTCGAGGAATTCCCCCGCTTCCGGTTTGCTGAAAACAAAACCATTCCCTCTTTCAGGGTTGGAGGTCCAGTCGGTGACGGTATCGGCAAGCCCCCCCGTAGAGCGGACAAGCGGGACCGTGCCGTACCGAAGGGAGAACATCTGGTTTAAACCGCACGGCTCAAATCGGGACGGCATTAGAAAAATGTCGGATCCCGCCTCGATAAGGTGGGCGATGGTGTTGTCGAATCCGATTTTGAGCGCCACCCTTCCCGGATGCTTTTTGGCGAGTGATGTAAAGAAAGATTCGTACTCCTTCTGTCCGGTTCCAAGGATGACGAGGTTCATCCTCTCCTCCATCAGTTTTTCCGCTGAGTCGGCGATTATGTCGCAACCCTTCTGCTCGATAAGTCGTGAGACCATGCCGAAGATCGGGGTATCCTCCCCACCGGTCAAACCAAACCGGTCGATCAGCGCTTTTCTGCAGTGACTCTTCCCTTCAAGGCTGTTAATCGAAAAATTGGCTGGTATAAGCCGGTCGGTCTCCGGGTTCCATTCGTCGGTGTCGATCCCGTTCAATATTCCGGCGAGATCCTCCTTCCGTTTTTCGAGGAACGGTTCAAGTCCGAAGCCTAGCTCCGGGGTGAGTATTTCGCGGGCGTATGTGGGGCTGACGGTTGTCAGCGCGTCGGCAAAAAGTATCGCGCTTTTGAGGAGCGCGAGCTTTCCGTACTGCTCCACTCCATCAATGGAGAATAGCTCTTCGGGTAGGGTGGTCAGTTTGAACGACTCTTTCGGAAAAAGTCCCTGGTATGCGAGATTGTGTATCGAAAAAACCGAAACAGTCCCCTTGAGCGGGGAGCGGTCAATCCCCCTCTCCAGTCGGAGTAACAGCGGAATGAGCCCCCCCTGCCAGTCGTTTGAATGGATTACATCAGGGAGAGGCTGTGACGATCTTGCCAATTCGACAACCGCGAGGTCGAAAAAGATGAAGCGTTCATCGTTGTTTTCATAGTCCCCGTTCTCATCGCCATACGGGTTTGGAAGTCCCCCGAAAAGCTCCGGCTGGTCGATAAACAGGGCTTCGGTATTTTCAGCTATTTTTTTTGAAAAAACTGCGGCATGAAAAATTTTTTTTCCAACTTTTTTTTCAATTGTGAACGGGAGCCTGGTGAAACCGCTTCTGTCGATCGAACCGTAAAGCGGGAGGATCACTTTGACATTGTGGCCAAGTCTTCCAAGCTCTACCGGGAGTGAATAGGAGACATCGGCCAAACCCCCTGTTTTTACAAAGGGTTTGACCTCTGATGAGGCAAAAAAGATGCAAAGACTCTTCTCTTGGCTAATTGCGGCCCCCAAAATGTGAAAGATTACCGAGCCAGAATATCATGAAAAAAGGGGTAAATCGGCAAGGAAAAAGTGGCGATATTTTTTTATTTTTTTCTTTGCAGGGGGTTGACAACCTGGTAAATATGTGCAAATATTAGTCATAGAATTAATTGGAATAGTAGCTATTTGACAATGAACTATTTTAAATTAATAAATAAATGGGGGTAAGTTGATGGCTGGCTCGAAGAAAAAGGTTCCGGTTACTACCCATTTATACGAGGACCAGGTTGAAATGCTCAACAAGATCGCCAAGGAGTTGCAGGTGACCAAGGCTGTGCTCTTTCGAACGGCTATTGAGGAGCTGTTGAAGAAATACGAGAACAAGCAACTCGACATTGGGATTAAATAGGGATTCTGTTTCAGGAACAGAAAACTAAATTAAGAAAGGAGGGTAGCAAAATGGCAACTAAGAAAAAAGCTAAGAAAAAGGCCACAAAGAAAAAAGCAGCTAAGAAAAAAGTAGCGAAGAAGAAATCAAAAAAGAAGAAATAAAAAAATAGGAAAATCATGAAGTCGGCCTTTGTTGCGGCACGCAACATATGGCGGACCTTAAGAGAGCATAGCTGTTCTTTTGAGCCGGGAGGCGAGCCAAGGAAAGCCTCCCGGCTTTTTTTTTACCAAATTCACCAGTTCAATCCAGCAATATATAGGAAATTGTCATCTCCACGTCTGTTAGACGTTCCCTATTCGATCAAAAAGGGGTAATATCTACCCCGATATGGAAGGTATGCGCAAGACGGGGAAGGGTGTTTTTCCAATACAGCTTATAAAACACGCGGTCCAGAAAGGTTTTATTCAGGCGCGCGAACCGATAAGGAGCGACCAGTACCAGCCGTCGAGCATTGATCTCCGCCTTGGGGAGAAGGCTTACCGTATCAGGAGTTCCTTCCTCCCTCAGAAACGGAAGGTCGAAGAGATACTGGGGGAGCTTGAGATGTACGAGATAGATCTCAAAAAGGGGGCGATACTCGAAAAGGGCAATGTCTATCTAATCCCGCTTCTTGAGGAGCTGAACCTCCCGGAAGATGTTTACGCGAGGGCGAATCCGAAATCGTCGACCGGCAGGCTCGACATATTCACAAGGGTAATTACCGACAATTCCCACAGGTTCGAGGATGTCGCGGCGGGATACCGGGGCAAACTTTACCTGGAGGTGGTCCCCCGCTCATTCACTATCAAGCTCAAGACAGGATTATGCCTGAACCAGTTGCGGTTATTCAGGGGTGATTCATCCCTTTCCGATATTGAAATCGCCAAGATACATGAGGAGAGTCCTCTTCTCTACTGCTATTCGAGGGAGAGCATAGTGCCGGTGCTCAACGACGGCCTCTTTGTGAGCATTGAGGTCGTAAAGGAGGGGAACGGCGGCGTGATCGGCTATATGGCGAAGAAGAACAGCACGGTAATAGATCTTTCCAACGTGGGGGGGTACAGGGTCCGTGATTTCTGGGATCCTATAACTTCGCCGGAGGAGAATTTTCTGATACTTGAACCGGAGGAGTTTTACATATTCGCGTCGAAGGAGCGGGTGAGGGTACCGGTTGACTGCGCCGCGGAGATGGCGGAGTACGACGCCGGATCGGGGGAGTTAAGGACACATTACGCCGGATTTTTCGATTCGGGATTCGGCGGGGGGAGCGTTGAGGGGACGAAGGCGGTTCTCGAAGTGAGGCCTCACGATGTGCCGTTCCGCATTGAGGACGGGCAGATATTTTTCAAGCTCCGTTACGAGAGGATGCTGGAAACGCCTAACGTCGCCTATGGCGAGAAACTTGGTTCGAACTATTTCAATCAGGGATTACGGCTCAGCAAACATTTTGTAATGGAAAGCGAATAGGGCGGAATCTTCTGCCGATTCGGGAGGGTTTTTAGTCTTAGTTCGCGAAGAGCTCCTTGTGTTTCAGTTTCCATTCGATATTCTCCAGCGTTGCGCTTGCCACTCTGCCGTATACGGAGAGCGGCTCCCCTTTTACCAGATCCTGTAGTTCCGCGGTTGCGTTTTCATCCTGGCTCAGCTTCAGCTGGCTGTCGCTCCTCACATACCGTACCCAGCTGTTCTGCTTGTCGTCCGGGTAGAGGTTTAGGACAGCTGTGGAATATTTCTGCACGGCGTCGAAATCGCGCGAGAGATAGGCTGATTCTATGAGCTGGTAGCGGCTCTCGACCACGAACCATTGGTCAGCCTGGCCAGGCATCTTTTCCTGTTTGTCGACCGCCATTTCGAAGTAGGTGATCGCGTTCTTGTATTCATGCCGCGCCTTGTGCATCAGACCGAGATAGTAGGCGGTCTTTGAAACCCTTTCGAAATCCTGGTCAAGGGAGATCGCCCGCACATATGTCGTCATCGCCTCGCTGTTCTTCTTCTGAATCAGGTAGATATCCCCGAGTGTATGGACAGCCTCCGGGGCGTGGATTGAGCTGTCAAGCAGGTCCGCAAATGGGAGGAGCGTCTCTTCCGCTTCGTCGTATCTCTTAAGGAGGGCAAGTGTCGTTCCCTTTCCAAGCCGTATCCTCTCCTTGAGGAATCCCTGCCTGTCGAGCCTTTCGGCCTCTTCAAAACGCGCGAGCGCCTTGTCGTTCAATCCCATTTCGGAGTAGGCATCGGCAACCTTCACCATTACATTGGCGTCCTTGATATCCGTGAGGAACGGATCAAAGTTGTCGTAATATGTCGCGAGTATGGTGTAGAACCCTTCCTGCTCATGCAGTCCGTGAATAAGCTCGTAGAGGTCGTTCTTGACGAGTTTCACAACAGGTTCCTCCATCTGCGAGTCGGGGAAGTCCACCATCATCTTTTTCAATGCAAGTATCGATTCAATGTATCTCTTCTCCTGGTTGAGGAGTTTAGCTTTCTGGAACAGCGCGTTTCTTGACTGCGGCGTGTTCGGATGTTTTTTGATTATGTGGTTGTATGTATTGTAGGGTTCGAAGTAATCGGGATAGTCGTATATGAGCGCGTCCTTTGGTTCGATAAGTTTTTTCGGCGCGTGACCGAGGGCGGCAAGCCTCAGCCTGGAGTCGAGGCCGTGCGGGAGTTCCGGTATTTTCCTTGCCTGAATCCCTAGAATTCTCATCGCTTCCATCGGCTGGTTTTTCGAAACATAAATGTCGGCGAGCCTGTTCACGGAGGCTCTCCCCTCGTCGCCGTTGGGGAAAAGGTTTATCAGCTTTACGTATAGATCCATAGCCTCGTCGAACTTGTTTAGCTGGTAATAGGTGTCGGCAAATCTGAAAAGTGTGTCGGGGTTCGACATAACGAATGAGGGCCACTTAAGGTTCGAATCTTCGAACATTTTAAGGGCGGTCTTGTACCGTTTTTTGAAATAGAACGCCTCTGCGATCTTGAACCTTGCCTCACGCACTTCCTTTGCTTCGGGGTAGAGGAGAAGTATCTTTTCAAGCTCGTTGTATGCGAGAGCGTAATCTCCATTCTTCAGGTATATGTTTGCCCTGCCGGTGAGCGCACTGACGGTGAATTTCCCTTCAGGCTCCGATTCGATAATGCTTTTATATATGGCGAGAGCTTCAACGTCGAGCCCCTGATCTATATAGAGGTTCGCGATCCTCATTTTCGCCCTGTTCGCCGCCATAGAGCTGGGGAATGAGGCGGCGACAAGCCTGAACGCATTTATCGCTTCAGGGATCCTTTCATTCTTTTTCTTTGCTATGCGGTAGACCGTTTCGGCAAGCATGAACATCGCTTTTTCCTGGTATTTGCTGTCGGGATACTGCCGAATGAATTCGGTAAGTTTGATTTCGGCGTCATCGAATTTGTTTTTCTGGAACGCCATCATACCCTCGGTATAGAGGTCCTTTCCGCCGAATTTCTGGATATCCTCAACCTTTGCGAGAAGCTCCTTTTCCTTTTTTTTCAATTCAGCTCTCTTCTCTTTCCCTTTGCTGTTTTTATCCACAGCAAGGAGTCCTGCCCTGTTTTTCAGTCTAATGGTCAGATCTTTTTTATCCGTTGAAAGGGAGTGGTATACGGATGTTTTAAAATCCTTCAGGTATATATTGGTGATCGTTTCGGCGTTGTCGGTAAGCATCACCGTTATCTTCTCAACCCTTTTATCGGCAAGCTTATCAGCGTCAAGCTGGGCTCCTATCCCGCTTTGTGGAGTGACTATGGTGATAACCTTGTCTTCCAGGTTAGGGTCAATGGAATACTCCATTGCCGGTTCGTCAAATGAAATTACCACGGAGGAGAACTGCTCCCCCTCGACCAGCGCGATCTTATTTATCTTGGTAAAGGAGGCCTCGGATATTCCCGCAAAGACAAGCATCAGAACCGATACTTTTACTGCAATAAATTTTCTCATATAAAATAATCCTTTCACTCTCACACCATAGGTAGCAAGATGCGGGCCAAAATGCAACCCGGATAGCCCGATACCTTTTATATTGCCACTTTCGTGTCTGACTAATATGTGAGCAATATAAGTGCCAACGAATCAAAGGCTTTAAGTCCTGAATAATTGGCGGGTATTTGGGAAAAACCTGGTCTGGATATCTGTATTTTGTTTTGAAACCGGCAAAATTTGCCGGGTGTGGGGCGGAATTATCCTTTTATCATGATCTCTACGGAAAAAGGGACGGATTTCGTCTGATAAATACCTGTAACGGCAACCTGAGGCGGGTTACCGCCTCTTTGCTGCTGTTGGAAGAGGGATCGTTTCAAGGAATTCCCGGTTGCTGGCCGACTCTTTGAATTTATCAAGGAACATTTTGTATTTTTCTCCCCGCCTGTCGTCGAGCATTGCCCTGCGCAGAAGCGTCGCCTTTGCGAGGATTTCGGGGTCGAGGAGTTTTTCCTCTTTTCTTGTTCCCGATTTTTGAAAGTTCATCGCCGGAAAAATTCTGAGGTCGGCCAGGCTTCGCTCAAGGACGAGCTCGGAGTTTCCGGTCCCTTTGAATTCCTGGAAGATCAGTTCGTCCATTTTGCTACCGGTATCGACCAGGATGGAGGCGATAATGGTCAGGCTCCCCCCGCCGTCGACATTCCGCGCGGAGCCGAAAATTTTTCTCGGGAAATCAAGCGCCCCGGTTGATAGACCTCCGGTCATGGTCTTTCCGCGGTTATCCATATCTCTGTTGAACGCCCTACCGAGTCTCGTGAGGGAATCGATCATCAGCACTACGTCCCTTCCCGACTCAACGAGGCTCTTAACCCTTTCGAATATGAGGTGTGCTACGCGGATATGCTCCTTGTTTGGTTTATCGAAATCGGTCGCGATCACCTCGCCGCCAATGAGACGCTTGAAGTGCGTAGACTCTTCCGGCCTTTCGTCGGCGAGATAGATTATCTGAGCCATATCCGGATAATTTTTCTTCATCCCCATGGCCATTTCTTCCATTATGGTGGTTTTACCGGCTTTCGGCGGAGAGACTATCAGGAAGCGTTGCCCCTTTCCGATAGGTATCAGCAGGTCGATAATCCTTGTGGAGACAGTATTCTGATCGGTTTCAAGAATAAGCTGTTCATTCGGATCGATGGCTGTCAGTTTGGGAAACGGCACCCGTTTTTTTATTTCGTCCGGGCTTCTTCCGTTTATCGATTCTATCGATTCAAGGGAGATGTTCGGCTGGTTTTTCAGCGCCTTCCCGGTTCCGGTGACTTCCATGCCTGTTTTAAGCCAGTTGGTCTGAATGAGTTTTGGCGACAGGTATGGATCGGTCGGCGCGATCCCTATGTCGTTGGTTACTGATCTTAAAAAACCGAATCCTTTCGGAACGATTTCAAGAATGCCTGTTACGGATTCTCCCATTTCTATACCTTTATAAGTTTTTTGGTTGCATTCCAAAACGTGGAATAAACAGCCGAGCCGCAAAGTTCAAATGCGGTAGGCGGATATCAAAAAATTCGAACTAGAAAAGTCGTATGGTCCCCTAGTTGGAGTTCTAATAATGACTATACAGGATTTATCCCAGGTTTTCTATTCTTTCCTGAGGGGTGATAACCTCTGTCAGGCGTACCCCAAATTTTTCATTAACAACTACAACCTCTCCCTTTGCGACAAGCTTGTCGTTAACGAGTACGTCAAGAGGTTCGCCGACAAGTTTGGTAAGTTCGATGACCGATCCCTGTCCCAGCTGAAGAAGGTCGTTGATCAGCATTTTCGCCTTCCCCATCTCAACCGAAAGGGTAAGCGGAATATCAAGCACGCGTGCGTACTTGACATCGTCCCGGGAGGATGGCTGTCCCGTGGCAAGGGCCCCGCCGCCGCTGGTCAATCCTTCAGGATTGCTTTCGACCTCTTCGCGGAGCATCTCGCGCTGTTTTTCAAGGTCGTCAGCCGCGGCTCCCCAAAGGTCGTCATCAGATTCCAAATTATCATCAACCATATTTCTACCCGATTTTACTTTCTTTCTCTATTCCATGTCTAGGAACAATGCTTGATATCCTGATAGCCTTGTTCCCCCTTACAACACCCGGATATCCCCGGAATTTTTCTACTTCGCTCACATAGATGGGGAGTTCGTCGGTAATATCCCGTTCCAGCTGTATTATCGACCCCTCTTTGAGATTTATGAAGTCCCTTGTCGACATTGTTGCTTCTCCCAGTTCCACCTTGATATCTACCTCGGCCTGCGCGAGCCTGTCGCTGAGCCTTGTTACCCATGTAAGGTCGACTTCCAGCTGATCGCTCTGGAAACCTGCTTTGAGTTTTCCGATGATAGGTTCGATGGTCGAGTATGGAAGACATATCGTCAACGTACCGGCAAACTGATCCATCTCCACTTCGTAAAGGACAACCACAACAACGTCCGTGGGGGGGACGATGGCGGCGAACTGCGGATTCACCTCCGAGCGTACAAACTGCATCTGGCATGGGTGAACGGGTTGCCATGCTTTCTGGGTGTCTCTCAGCATCATGAGAACGACCTTTTTTATTACTCTCTGCTCGATGGCGGTGAAGTCGCGCCCCTCTATCTTCATCTTCGCTTCTCCCGAGCCGCCGAAGAATGAATCTACAAGCGCGAACGCCATTTTCGATTCGACTACCAGAAGTGCGAATCCTCTGAGGGGATTTATTCGGAAGATGTGAAGGGATGCCGGCACCGGCAGGGATTTTATGAATTCGCCGAATTTCACCGTATCGGTTGAGACCGCGCTTACGTCGAGAACTTTCCTGAGGGCCGCCGAGAGGGAGTTTCTGAAGATACGCGAGAATCTCTGGTTGATGATGTCGAGAGTCGGCATCCTTCCCCTGATGATCCTCTCCTGGCTGGTAAGGTCGTAGGGAACCACGCCCGAATCGTCGCCGAGGTCATCGGCTTCGGTCTCTATCTCTCCGTCGCTTACGCCTCGTAATAGGGCGTCAACTTCGTCCTGAGAAAGTACCTGACTCATATTTTTTTGGCTCCCAATTCCACTTCCAGCTTTACCGGGGTTATCTTACCCCCAAGTTTGAAGCTATTGAATAACAAATTCAACAAAATATACGTTTTTTACGACTCCGGTTTTAATCCTTGAATTTATTCTTGTTAGAATCTGCTCTTTGAGCTTGAATTTCCCTTCCACGGTCAATATTTCATCGACTGTCTTGGAAGAGAGTACCGTTATTACCATATCTTTCACCTGAGGCATCCGGTTTGCCAACTCCTCGGCCACCTTCGGATTGTTAAGCTCAACCTGCATGGTTACCTTCAGGAAGCGCTTCCCCTCATCCCCTGAAAGGTTGACGATGAAAGGCTCGAAAGCGACCATCTCGCCTAGTTTAAGGGGGTCGTACTGCTCCTGGGCTTCGACCGCCTGCTTTGACTGGCCTCCGGCCCCTTCCTGCACAGCCGCGTCCTTTTTAATGAAGTTGGAATAGATCAGGAATCCGCCTACGCCGAGAAGTGTCAGAAGGAGAACGATTATGACAATAAGCAGTACCTTGCTTTTACCTTTAGCCGGTTTTTCTCCACCAGACTCTTCATCCATATCTTCTTCAATAGCCATCAGGCAACCTCCTAAACTTAAAAAGAATCCTTTTCGAATTGTTTTATCACAATTTCAACCCGTCTGTTGTATTTCCTGTATTTATCGCTAATGTTCTTAACGCGAGGCTTGTTTGAAGAGTAGCCCTTCGCCTCCATCCTCATAGTATCTATTAAGCCGGTCGACATAAAGTAGTTATATACGGAGAGGGCCCTGGCGGAGGAAATTTCCCAGTTGGAAGGGAAATTTTTCCCCTTTGCCGGAATATCGTCCGTGTGTCCCTCAATACTTATGTTGTTTTTCGAGATGGAGAGAATGCCGGCGATCCTGTTTAGAATCGGTTCAAGCGATTTTTTTATTTCGACGCTCCCCTTGTCGAACATCGCGTCATCCGGGATCGATAGTGCCACATCTTCGCCTCGCTTGATCACCTCGACGCCGCTCCGCTCTATAGTGATTAAAAGCGTCTGAGCCTCTTTTTCGAGAAGTTTGCGGGATTCGGCTATCTCCTGGTCGTAGGTGATCACCTCTTTCAATTCGTCCCAGCCTAGTGAATCGGGCTTGAAGTTCGGGACGACATCCATAGCGGAGGAGCGGGAGCTTTGCGTAAGGTTCAGTGCGCCAGCCGCGCCGGAGAAAACATTAAACATCTCCTTTATCACCTTGTCGTCCATTGATGACATTGAAATGAGCAGAACGAAAAAGGTGATAAGAAGCTGAAGGAGATCGGAGAAGGTGACCATCCACGCATCCTTGTCAGGTCCTGCTTCTTCTGTTTCTTCATCCTTTTTTCCGCTTTGCCAGTCGGTGATTTTGGAGTGTTCGGTTCCCTTTTCCTGTTCGCCCATTATGTCAGCCTCTGTTTTTTAAGAACTATTTCGATCCTGTCCTTGAACTTTTCCCTTGTGGCGGTATTACCGCCGAAAATGGGACGGCTGGAACCATATCCCGATACCGAGATCCTTCTCTCTTTTATTCTTTTGGTGCTTATAAGGAATTGTGCGGCGCTTCCCCCTCTGGCGATGGAGAGTATCTCCTCGTTTGGGAAATAGCCCCCCTTGTGCCCACCCTGCGACGCGTGCCCTATCAGGTTTATTTCACCGCTTATCGATACGAGTAGCGGGATTATCCTGGTTATTATTTCCGTGGCCTTCGGCTTGAGCTCCGCCTTCCCTTTGTCAAACGCGAGGTCGCCGGAAAGGATAAGTACTACTCCGTCTTTCCCCAGATTCAGGATTACTTCATCTGCGATATCCTTTTCAAGGCTGAATTTTTCAAGTTTGCGAATGAATTCCATGATGTTGTATTCCCTTGATGATAACTCCGACGAGGGGGGTACAGTGTTGCTCCCCTTGCTGGTTCCTGGTGAAAGTCCGCCGGGGAGGATACCTACCGTTCCGAGGAGGGAGCCGAGCGCCTTTCGCGTGCGGTTGTCGTCCTTTACCGCCAGTGAATTCAGAACGATGAAAAAAGCGAGCAGCACCATATTGAGCGTGGTGAAGAGAACGGTGGTTGAATCACCGCGTTGATTGAAGAAGGTATTGGAGAGAATTTTCATTTAAAGGATGATTTCCTGAACTTCGGCATGAGGTAGCCGTGAAGTTTTTGCTCAAGTATGCGCGGGTTGTCCCCCGCGGCAATGGAGACGACACCCTCCAGGGAGAGTTCAAGTATGAGTATTTCGTCTGAACTTTTCTTTTTCAGTTTTCCAGCCATAGGAATAAAGACAAGGTTGGCCAGAACCGCGCCGTAGAATGTCGTGATAAGAGCGATCGACATTGAAGGTCCGATTTTCGAAGGGTCGTCCATCTGCTGAAGCATAAGAACCAGGCCGATCAGTGTGCCGATCATCCCGAAAGCGGGGGCGAAAGTACCGAAAGTCAGAATAATTTCATAACCGGATTTATGCCTCCCTTTCACGTTATCGATCTCGTTTTCAAGGATGGCATTTATAACCTGCGGTTCCATGCCGTCTATGGCTAGCTGTATCCCTTTCTGAAGAAAAGGGTTTGCTATTCTGCCGGTTTCGTTTTGCAGTACCAGTATTCCGTCGCGCCTCGCTTTTTGTCCCAGTTCCACAAGCAGGGGAATAACTTTTTCGGGATTTTCAGTTGAGCCAAATATAGTCTTTTTAACCACCGCGATAGCAGTCAGAATATCCTTAAATGGATAATTAACCATTACCGCCGCGAAGGTTCCCCCCATAACGACAAGGACCGAAGGTATGCTGATAAAGAAGGGGAGATTTGCACCGCCTATCGCGGCTACAATCAGGCCTAGCCCCCCGACAATGCCGGCTATTGTTGCTATATCCATGAAACCGCTTTTCTCCTCCTAAGCCAAATTAAGGTATACCTTCACGGAAATCTTATCGGAATTTTGTCTATTTAGCTGAATACTTATATTGCCCGTGCCGATTTGTCATATCTGTTTTTCTGTTTCAACGCTTCCTTCACCATTGTAAACTTTTTTCTCGGTTTCTCCACACTCTTGGAGAGAGTATTTGAACAGGACGGGACCTACAAGGAGGTTAACGGCTACCGAAGCGATAATGATACTTGATACCGTATACCCGAAAGACGGGAAATTCGATTCAAGGATCATAACAAGTCCGAGCGTAACCCCTGCTTGCGGGACGAATCCGCTCCAGAGATGTTTTTTGACCAAAGGTTTCTCCTTCATCAGGGAGGCAACGCCTGTGGTTGTAGCCCAAATAAGCAGCATTCTTAAAACGACATAGAAAAGGGCGATTCCCCAAGTTGTTTGGAGCGCGTACAGGTCGATGGATGCCCCTGCCATTGCGAAAAAAACAACGAATACCGGCATTGAACCTTTTTCGAGGGAGAGTACGAACTCGTTTCCAGAAGCAAGGAGGCTCCGAAGCGCAAACCCTGCCGTCACGCAAAGCACAAGTTCATTCAGGCCGAGCATGGCGGATAACTCGCTACAGAGCACAGCAAGTCCGGAGATGAAGATGAAATTTTTGCTGGCGAATCCGCTGAAAAAAACGGCGACGATTCCGGCTATTGCCCCGCCGAGGGCCGCGGACATAATGACCGTCTTGCCCGTTGCCAGAAATATGGACCATGCAGTAGTATCTGCGCCGGGCTCCGATTGGTAGAAGTGGAGCGTCATTGAGACAGTAAGGGCGAAAAGCATGATAACCAGCACGTCTTTTAGCACGGAAACCGACAGGACGGTTTGGGAAACCGTCCCTTTCGCCCCGGTTTCGTTGATTACCGCTATGGCCGCATCCGGCGAGTTTACCGTCGCGATGATTCCGATAAATATCGCGGCGAATAGCGCGTGTCGCGGATCAGCCAATCCTCCAAAGCCAGCCTTAAAGAAAACAAGGAACGAGGCGAATACCGTAAAAAAGACCGTGATAACAAAAATAGTGGTAAGCCCTGTGATCTTCATTATCCTGTTTTGGAGTTTGCCCCATTCGAGTTCAGCTCCAGCCGATAGCGCGATAAAGGAGAGGGCGAGGTGGTTGATGAACTGAAGCCTGTCGAGATCTTCAATAGAAAGGATTTTCATTCCCCATGGGCCGAACAGCATCCCTCCGATTATGTATCCGGTGATCATCGGAAGTTTCATTCTTCCCGACGCCTTTCCGATGAAGAGCGAGGCAAGAAGGAGGAATCCGAGCACAGCGGTTGTATACACAGGTTCATGCGCGGGGAGGGCGCCGGGGAGGGAGGGGAGTATGGACATTGTCACGAAAAGAACGGAGAGAATGAAAAGCCAGACGATCATGATATCCCCCGAAAGACCTTTGTTATCAGGTAGGGTGCGATCATTTCGCTTACCATTACGCATATGAGTATTACTGAAAAGAGGATCTCGGAGTTGTTCCCGGGATAGGTTGTAAGGAAAGCGAAACCTATAGTCAGCGCCATGGCCCCCTGCGATGCGAGGGCGAACCCGGCATTTGCGGGAAACGTCATGGAGCGATCGAGGCGTGGAGCCGCGTATGCCATGAACAGATACTTTCCGGCGAATCTGAAAACAATTATCAAGAAGGAAAGGAGGAGGCCGAATCCACCGGGATAGGAGAACATAATGCCTGCGATTATCAGCATGAGGATGTAAAGTGGTTTTTCGGCATTAATAATGACGGCGTGAAACTTGTCGTCCTTTGTAAGCATGTTGGCCAGATACATTCCGCATACAAGATTTATGAAAAGGGGTGATACCTGAAGTATCCCTCCAACGCCGCTGCTGAAAAGGAGGAAGCCGAGGAAGATCACTATCAGTTCATTTTCAGTCAGCTTCTCCCTTGGAAGCTGGGTAAATATGTATCCAAGAAAAACTCCGATACCGACCGACTGGAACAGAAGTAGGAGGCTTCCGTAATAGCCCGCCACCGGACGAAGGAGTGTGAACGCGATACCAATTACGGCAACCGCGATTATTCCATCGAGATTTGTTATTACATGGAGAAGTTTCAAAATTTTCTCCCTGTAGCCGGTTTCTTTTCCGATAAGGTACATGATGGTTGGCGATGATATGGAAGCGGATGCCGCCAGCGCGGCAACGGAAACATGAAGAAGGTAGGGCTGGGAGGAGAGTAGGCTCTTCAAAGGAAACCAGAGCGCAAGTGCCACCAGCATTCCGGTAAAGAGTACTTGAAGGAATGTAATGGCGAGATGGTTCGATTGAAGGCGGTTGATATCGGATATTCTCAATTGGAGGCCGAGAAATAATCCTACCCATCCGAGACCGAGATGTATTATCGGTGCAAAACTTGCGGTCATTGTTTTCGGGAAAAGATCGAGGCCGATCGGTCCGAGTGCGATCCCAAGGAGTATGTATTCAAACCCGGAGAAGAAGAGGTATCTAAGTATTGCAGGCAGTTTCTCCTTGGAAAAGGCGTAAACCGATCCCAGGTAACTTATGGCTGCGATTATCAGCAGTCCAAGAAGTATTGCCATTCCTTAATACTCTCCGTTTGGGAAAATAATTTATTCCGTATGTTATCGCTTTAACAGCCCAATTTGAAATCCGGCCATGATCCAGTCTGAAGGGTCGGACATAATATTTATTGATGCTGAATATTGCGTTCCGCAAGGAGTTGCGCGCAAGATATCTAGCTTTTTGCGGACGTAAGCCCCTCAACGCGGGAGACCGGGATGGTAAAAAGTATCCCGGCATTCGGTTCGTCGAATTCGCCGTAGATCTTTTTTATCACGGTGATAGCTTCGTTCATCACCTCTTCCTCCTTTACAACGGAGAAAATCGTGAAATTCGATTCGCGCGCGCCGGAAAAAAGGGATTTGAAGCCGGAGAATATAGGTATGTCCTGGGAGATGATCTTTCCCATTCCCTGGCTGTCTATAACGGTACATCCTGAAATTCCCGCTTCGAGCATCCCCGCAAGGATCTCATCGAGAAGTTCGGATTTATTGATAACGCATACGAGGAGTTCCATCAGGTCTCCACCATGCGTATCGCCTCAAGGATTTCCTTTTGGGTGGCTCCGCTTCTTATCGTTTTCATAAGATCCTTGTTTTTACAGAGGCGGACGATCTTAGCTAGTATCTGTATATGCTGGCGCGGGACATTCTGCGAGCCGATGATCATGAAGATAACGTCGACAGGGGCGCCGTCCACGGATGAAAAGTCTATGCCTTTTTGTGAAATGCCGAGTGCGATAACCGTTTCCTTTATGGAACTGAGCGACGCGTGGGGTATCGCAATCCCTTCTCCCACTCCGGTAGTGCTAAGTGCTTCCCTCTCTTCCAGCTTCTGAACAAGAGTATCCTTGTCGCTGTTCTCAAGAACACCGGTAGTTGCGAGGCTTGAGACAAGTTCATTAAAAATATCAAGCCTTGATCCGGCGTTGCTGGAGATTACGATATTTTCCGGTTTGATATATTGGGCAATACTCATTCTCTTCCTCCCAGAACTGGCTTTGTGAAATTACCTAAGGCCTAAAACGTCCTGCATATCGTAGATGCCGGGCTTTTGCCCTGTGATCCACTGAGCGGCCCTGACGGCTCCTCGCGCGAAATTGCTACGGCTTCCCGCCTTGTGCGTTATCTCGACTCTTTCGCCGGGCCCGGCAAACATGACGGTATGTTCGCCTACCACGTCACCGGCGCGAAAGCTCATAACCCCTATCTCATCCTTGCTACGTTCGCCGACAATTCCATGCCTGCCGTAGTTGCCTACCTTGGAAATGTCGCGCCCTGTTTCTCTTGCGCATATTTCTGCAAGCCTTGCGGCCGTCCCGGACGGGGAGTCCACCTTTTTGTTGTGGTGTATGTCTATGATCTCCATATCGTAATTTTTACCGATAACCTTTGCCGCTTCGGCTACCAGCTTGAACATGAGGTTTACCCCTACGCTCATGTTCGGGGCTATCACGCAGCGGACGTCCCCCTTTCTCGACTGAATGTGAGACAACTGTTCATCAGAAAATCCGGTCGTTCCAATGATTATCGCTTTCCCTTTATTGGCGATCGCGTCGAAGTTCTTTATTGTCGCTCCCGGGACTGTGAAATCGATAATGACGTCTATTTCATCGACTATCTTGCTGACGTCGTCCTTGATATCCGGCCCTCCGGTCTTCCCGGCGACGAATGCATGGAGGTGCATTCCTATCAGCGGACTTCCGGGAGCTTCGGTACCTCCGGCGAGTTCCATCCCTTCGGTATCCATCACTATTTGGCAGATCTCCGTCCCCATTCTGCCGCCGCATCCCATAACACCTATTTTCAATTTATTCATTACCACCGTTCCATCCTGATATTTCCATTATATATATAACCATGTTCATTCCGGGTGTCTTAGCGGAACCGAACACCTCTTTCCCCTTCGACTATATCCCCTATCAGGAAAGCGGGGTGCCCCTTTGAGTTGAAGAACTCTATGGCGCTTTCAGCCCTCCCCTTGTTCATTACGATTATAAACCCTATGCCGTTGTTGAATGCGCGATCCATGTCATCCTGCGGGACCTCACCCTTCTCCCGGATAAAGTCGAAAACCGGTAGCGACGGCCAAGAGCCGCGTTTAATTACAGCTTCGGTTTTTTCAGGTAGTATGCGTATCAGGTTTCCGGCGATCCCGCCCCCTGTTATATGAGCCATCCCCTCCACGGTATGGTTTTCCAGGAATTCAAGAACGGCTGGGGCGTAGTTCGTATGCGGACGAAGGAGGCTCTCTCCGACGGTAGCGTCAAACCGATCCGGCGTATCGTCGATGCCGAGTCCGGCTATATCGAAGAATACCTTTCTAGCGAGAGTATATCCGTTCGTGTGAAGCCCGTTTGATGCCAGGCCGACCAGAACGTCGCCCGGTTTGATGCTCCTTCCGTTAACTATTCTCTCCCTTTCCACCACCCCAGTAATTATCCCGGCAATGTCGTATTCGTTTTCACGGTACATCCCGGGGAGTTCGGCCGTTTCGCCGCCGAGTATTGCTATTCCCGCCTCTTTGCAAGCGGAGGCCATGCCCCGCATGATCTCCTCTACCTGGATTGCGCTCAGTTTCGACATCGCTATGTAATCGAGAAATGTTATACCCTTTGCGCCCTGGCACAGGATGTCGTTACAGCCATGATTGACGATATCAATGCCGACGGTCGTATGTTTTTTTGCGAGTGTGGCTACCATCAGTTTGGTGCCTACACCGTCGATACTTTGAACGAGCACCGGATTTTTGTAGCTTCTCAAAAGGTCGGATATATCGAATAGGCCGCCGAAAGCGCCTATCCCGCCGAGCACGCGCCTGTCGTGTGTGGAATTGACATGTTTGGAGATAAGTTCGACGCTTTTAGCCCCCTCGTCTATGTCGACGCCCGAATCCTTGTAGGTTACCCCTTTTTTATTTTTCATACCTCTTCCTGCCAGCCATTCAGCCCGATAAGTTTTACGAATGTGCATTCATCATAGGAGCTTTCACGGAATCCGCTTGGAGTTTTAATTATTTTTTTTAACACCTGTTTTTTATCATTTCCTGTAGGTATAACAAGTCTCCCTCCCACCCTCAGCTGGTCGAGCAGCGCTTTTGGGGTTTCGGGGGAGCCGGCGGTAACGAGTATGGCGTCGTACGGCGCGAACTCGCTCCAGCCGAGGGTGCCGTCGAAAACCTTCAGGCCGATGTTCGCGTATCCGAGTTTCTCAAGAACACCCCTCGCCCTTATCTGGAGTTTTTGAATTCTCTCGACTGAATAAACCTTTTCAGCGAGAAGCCCGAGAATTGCTGTCTGGTAGCCGGAGCCGGTTCCAATTTCAAGGATCTTTTCGGAACCTTTCAATTCCAGAAGTTGCGTCATGATCGCCACCATGTACGGCTGGCTTATTGTCTGCTTTTCGCCTATCGGCAAAGGGCAGTCGGCATATGCCTTGTGCCTGAATTCGTCGATTACGAAGAGATGACGCGGTACTCTCCCCATTGCGTCGAGAACCTTTTTGTCGCTGATGCCGCGCGTCAACAGCTGTTTCTCGACCATTTCCCGGCGCTCGCGGGCAACGGCGTCCTCTGCTTTCAAGTTGTGTATGGAGACCATCCGGGGTATTTAATCCCATCTATAAATATAAATCCAGAAAAAGAAGGGATTTGAGAGAGAGTGAAGCATAAAGACCCCAATAATGGTAAAATCTCTCTCCGTGGATAACAATATCGAGAAGAAGAAAACTACCGTATTTATCAACCCGGCTTCAGGCAATATGCGCGGGGAAAAGCTCCATGAAGCATTTGTCCGCGAACTGGAACAAGACCCGGCGTTGAAGGAGAGGATACTCTCCGTAATCAAGACAACTGAAGAGCAGGATGACGAAATTTTCCGGAAGACGGCTCTCGAATCGGACCATGTGATCATCTGCGGGGGCGACGGCACGGTTCACCGCGTAATGAACGGTTTGCTGAAACATTCGTACAGGAAATCAGTTTCCGTTTACCCTGTGGGAACCGCCAACGACCTTGCCAAAAACCTGAAGGTGGAGAAGATGGATTTTCCGTCATTCGTGAGGAAGGTCATCTCAAGCGGGTACAGCCTGAAGCTAGACATATTCTCGGTAAACAAAAAGGTGTTTTTCATGAATTACGCGGGCTTCGGATTCGACGCGTTTGTTGTCGATCTGAATGTAAAGGCAATCGCCTGGCTTAAAGGATTCCAGGCTGGCAAAGTATTGCTGGGGCTTCCTCTGTTCAAAAAGGCTCTTTTTGTACTGGTAGGATTGTTGGTGTTTGTCACCTACGAGAAGAGGCTTGTTCTGAATCCGCATGGGAAGAAATATATCAATCTTATTTTCAACAATCTGTCGACGTATGCCGGCGGTTCCATTTTCAGCGAGGACAGCTCTTTCTCGGACGGCAAGCCCGAAAGGGTGTTTCTTTCCAACAAGCTTGATTTTATCAAGCTGATCCTTAACAGGTTCCATATCGGAGTGATGGTTTACGATCTGGGTGCGGCGACGATTAAGACCCCGACGAAATTCTCCTTCAGGGAGCCGGACGCTCCCCGCGTACCGGTTCAGCTGGACGGGGAGGAGTATACGGAATTTTTTTCAGGCACGAATGAATTCGAGATTGCCTGGGAGGGTCGATGGGACGTCTACCGCTAGAAGGGGTTGTTTGACATGAACAGCAGGTTTGGCCTGTACGGGACGATCGTATTTTTTTTCGCGTTTGCGCTCTCTCTGGAGAGGGGGGTCTTCTATTCGAGATATGAGGAGGTCTTCGCGAGCGCGAGCTTTTCAGAGCTGGCGTACGCTTTTCTTCTCGGTTTGAGGTTTGACCTCTCCACAGCCGCCACGATGCTGAGCCCGTTCATTCTGGCGATTTTTTTCCCTGGAGTTTCTGGGCGCAAGAAATTGTTGAAAGCGTTGATCTATCTTCTCCTGCTTTGGCAAGTGTTCATGCTTGGTTACAATTACGGCGATATTCTCTACTTCTCTTTCACCCAACGGCACATAACATTCGAGTTTGGGAATCTCGGCGGTGATATCGGGGCGATATTCGCCATCGCCGTAAAGGGGTATGGTTCCGAGATAGCGGTTGTGCTCCTTGCCATTCTGGCTTACGCGATCATATTCCTCTTTTTGGCGATGTATTGCATTTCTGAAAGAAAGAAAACCGTGTCGATATACGGCCAGAGCGATATTCTCTCGTCGCCGGTTGCATATGTGATCCTGATAATCTTCAGCACAATACTGATAAGGGGCGGTTTTCAGATGAAACCTCTCGGGATAAAGAACGCGTTCCAAAACGAGAAGGTGGAGCTAGGCTTGTTAAGCCTCAACGGAGTCTATACTACGTTTAACACCGTCTACAACAGCTACAAGGGGAGGGATCCGCTGGACGCGATATCCGGCCTCAGCATACCAAAGGATGAAGCCGAGAGGTTTTTCCTTGGAATGCTCGACGCTGGGGAGACAGCCGACCCTGAATACCCTCTTTACAGGCGCTACAACTTCCGCCCTGAGGAGAGGAAGAAAAGCAACGTAGTTATCTTCGTCATGGAGAGCTGGTCCTCTAAATTTTCCCGCCTCCTGGGCGCACCGGACGGCGGATTGAATGTCGCGGATGCTCTTCCGAATTTCGACAAGCTCGCGCGAAACGGTTTCCTCTCTTACAACTGCTTTGCCAATGCGCAGAGATCTGTCGAAGGTTTGGCCGCGGTGATAGGGTCGCTTCCATCATGGAAAGGGATGATGCTGGGGAAAGGGGGGCTTCTTTACCAGACCAGGATGAGGCCATCAGGGGAGGTATTTTCGGACCTGGGGTACAATACGATGTTCATTCACGGAGCAGACCCTGGAAGCATGGGTTTCGACGGATTGGCAAAGAGGCTTGGATTCAAGTCGCACATATCCAAAAAGGATTTCGAGCTCACCTCCGAGAACTCCGATGGAGTATGGGGGGTATACGACGAATACGCATTTCTCCGGGCGAACGAGGAATTCAAAAAAATGGCCTCTCAGAACTCCCCGTTTTTCAGCGTCGTCTTTTCCCTTACATCGCATTCTCCGTACACTTTTCCTGAAGGGAGGATTGAAAAATTCGACGAGTCGACCCCCTTCGCGGAATTTCTCAATTCGCTGAAATATTCCGATTACGCATTGGGGCGTTTTTTCGAGGAAGCGGAGAAGGAGGAGTATTATAAAAATACCCTTTTTATCATCGTCGGGGATCACGCTGAGGGAGCCTCCACTTCCGGTTCTCTTTACGAATCGTACAGGGTTCCGCTACTCTTTTTCTGGCCCGGCGTCGTAGCGCCCGGTGAAATTTGGGATCCCGTGAGCCAGCTCGACATTATCCCGTCGATAATGCAGTTGCTCAAAATATCGGAGCCATATACTTCGTGGGGCAAATCGGTCTTTTCGTCCCCTGACAGGGAGATGCTTCTGCCACGAGGAAACCTTTTTGTTTTCGAGTCTGACGGAAAAATGCTTATCTCGGATCTGGAAAATCCGAAAGGATTGTACGATAACCTGTTCGACCCGACCGTAAACATCATTCGGGACGAGGAGGGAGCCCTCAGCAGGGACGCGGAGGATCTTTTTTACAGGATGAAGCGGTATCTGAGATTGAGCTACAACCTGATAGCCGACAACAGGGTCGCGCCTCCAAAGCGTCGAACTCCCTAGCGGCATAAAGGACAGAGGTTTTCTATCCTGCCGAATTATTGTAATATATTCTTCTATTTCTTATGGATGTGACAGCGGCAGAATAAAGGAGTTCAATCTTGATAAACGTTGTTTTTTTGATCGCAGACAGCTCGACTTTTATTCGCAAATCCATCCGCCGCGTGCTCGAATCGCAAATCGGCGCAAAGTCGGTACTGGAAGCGGTTGACGGCGAGGTTGCACTCGGCATATTGCGAAGTCAGGAGATCGATTTCATAATTTCCGGCTGGGAGATGGCGAAATTGACAGGCGATCAGCTCCTTACAGAGGTGAGGGCAAATCCGAAATGGGCCGATATCCCGTTTATTATGGCTACTTCCCATGACGATGAGAAATCGGTCATATCCTCGCTTAAAAGAGGGGTTTCCGATTACATAGTGAAACCTTTTTCCGCCAAAGATCTTGAAGTAAAGGTCAGGAGCTCGTGGAACGGCGCGAAGAAGAGGAAGCACGAAAGGTATTACTCCATACCGAATCACAAGGGGTTCATTACTGTTGATGGAACCGATATCCCGTGCAAGCTGGTCAACCTCAGCCAGAAGGGGGCGCTGGTAGAACTGGAGTATTCAAAAGCGCTTGGATTGGCTCAAACCTATGGACTCGATATCTCCGTAGAGGTGGAATCCCCGCCGAAAAAGTATGTTTTAAGCAAGTTGCTCGGCACTTCAACGAGGATGGAGCTCGTTGAGTATACCCAGACGAAATCAAGCACTTGCCATATGGGAATCTGGTTCGGAGAGCATGAGATGAATCCGGAAATGGAGAAAGAGCTGGAAAGCCTGTTGCAGTACCTGAAGAATTCCACGCCGCAGACCATCGGGAAGAACTGATCTGTTTGAGGCCTCTTGCTCCCGGCATGCCTCGATTCCAAGATGCTGTCTTGTCGACTCCCTTCAGGAGATGCGGGTTTCCAATGAACTCCTCCAATCCGGATTTTGTTCAGATCCGGCAGAGACAAATTGATAACAGGCATTATGCAAAATAAGGATGTCTTGGATTGTTAACTGTAAAATTTTTGATCGTTGACGACTCTGCCGTGGCCAGGAAGGCTATCAGGAGAGTGCTGGAGATGCAGCTGGGGGTGCAGAAGATTTTTGAAGCCGAGAACGGCGAGCATGCGATAGAAATCCTTCACAAGGAACAAGTCGAATTCATCATTTCCGACTGGGAGATGCCGGGGATGAACGGTGAGGAGTTTCTGTATGAGGTTCGAAACAGCCGGAAATGGAAAGACCTTCCATTCATCATGGCCACCATTCACGGTGACAGGGATCATGTAATAACCGCTATCCAGAACGGCGTATCCAATTATGTCGTAAAGCCGTTTTCCGCCAAGGAGCTTGAAGAAAAGATCAGGAGGACGTGGAGCAGTTCAAACCGCAGGGAATCCGAAAGATATTACTCGCTCCCAAAACACCAGGCGGTCATGATGGCTGACGACAGGAAATATACATGCACTATCCTTAATATCAGCAGAATGGGAATGCTGGTTCAGCTTAAATACGATCCTTCTCTTCAGCTCATGAAGACCTACGACATATCAATAATAGTCGAGTGGAGCCGCCCGACCGCCCGTTCCGTCACGGTAAGCCCTCTTGAAGGGATGTGCACTCGGCTTGAGCTGGATGATTCCTTCCACCCGAGCCCGGAAAACTGCTGTATGGGGCTCTGGTTCGGCGTGAACAGAATGGAGGGATCGGTGGAGAGAAGTCTCAACAAACTTCTCGACGCGCTAAGAGAGTCGTCGCCAGATATGATCCACGATAATACCAATATCAAGTGGGAGTATTGATGGAGAGGGAGCGCATGGGGAGTTTCGATGATTAAAATTGCCGCCGCTATCGGTCTTGTATTCGGCGTGATGACGGTGATATCGGGAGGCGCGGTAATTTTCGGAGGGAGCGGAGTAAAGGAGATGGCCGGAAACTATCTCCCTTTCGTGGTCTGGTTCAATTTCATTGCCGGGTTTGCCTATGTAGCCGCTGGAGCCGGTCTTTTTGTGGGGAGGGGATGGTCGGCGCCGCTTTCGCTTGCGATAGCAATAGTTACGGGAATAGTGTTTCTCGTTTTCCTCGCCTTCGTGGCGTTTGGCACCCCTTACGAGATGCGCACGGTCTTCGCCCTGATTTTCAGAGGGGGACTCTGGGGAGCAATCGCCTATCTCGCTTTCCGACATTTCAAAGGCGTGGCGGCTGCCGGGTGATCAGACAGGTTCAATGGTGAACGTAAGGGGGTAATCGAATCCCCTGGCGTAATTGTGCGCCTGTTCCACCTTGAATTCAGCCCTCTCCAGCGGCATTATCGCTACGAGTGCATATCCGCTCTTGTGGGCCTCGATCATTACTTCCCTGGCCTTTTCATGCTCAAGGGAGAAAAAGCGGACAATGACGGAGATGACGAAATCCATCGGCGTGATATCGTCGTTATGCAATATCACCTTATGTTGCGGGATAAGGATCACCTGGCTGTCGGTACCCTCCTGCGTTTCCCTTAAAGGGTCTTCTTTTTTCAAGGACTACTCCTTAGTGCGCAATATCCCTTCGTGCAGTTCATAAACACGGTCCATCTCTCTGGCAAGCCTCAGATTGTGCGTCACGATTACCGATGCGAGATTTCTCTCCTTCACCAGTTTCCTTAGCATTCCAAAAACATCCTCGGCTGTTTTTTCATCCAGATTACCCGTTGGCTCGTCGGCAAGCAATACGCTTGGATTATTTATCAGGGCGCGGACCATCGCGGTTCTCTGCTGTTCGCCACCCGATAGTTTTCCCGGCCTGTGATCCATCCTGTCGGCCAGCCCTATCGACGCGAAAAGTTCTTCGGCCCTGCCAATCGCTTCACTCTTTTCCATACCGGCTATCATCGCCGGTATCAAAACGTTTTCCAGGGCGGTGAATTCGGGCAGGAGGTGATGGAACTGAAATACGAAACCTATCTTGCGCCCCCTTACACCCGACCGGCTGGTGTCTTTTAATCTGTAAATGTCGTCACCGTCGATGGAGACCTCCCCCCCGCTCGGCTGTTCAAGCCCGCCGAGGATATGGAGAAGCGTCGATTTGCCGACTCCCGACGCGCCGACGATGCCGAGAAGCTCGCCGCTCCTGACGGTAAGGTCGAGGCCGCGCAGGACGTCGATCTTTTTCCGGTCCATGGTGAAGCTCCGGCGGAGTCCCTTCGCCTGAATAACTTCTTTCTCCTTCTCCATCCCTATAATCTACACTATCGGCAGTCCGATTTGTGTCCCTCCCGGTTTTGACTCCCCTTCCAGCATTTCCTTGAACTCCTTTTCCGAAATTATCCTTACGCCAAGCTCTTTGGCCCTATCGTATTTGGAGCCGGGCTCTTCGCCGGCGAGAAGGTAATCGGTCTTTTTGCTCACCGTCCCTGTTACGCGCCCACCGGCTCTAGTGATCAGCTCCTTTGCCTTGTCGCGCGAATAGTTTTCAAGCGTTCCGGTGAGCACGAAGTTCTTCCCTTCGAAGAGCTGGATATCGGGCGACTCATGCTGACTTTCCAGGGAGACGCCCCGCTCCCCAAGTTTTTGTATCAGGTCTCTGTTTTTCGCTTCGGCAAAAAAGGCGATTACCGAACCGGCTACCTCGTCCCCTATTTCGTAGATCTTCACCATCTCTTCACGTGTAGCTCTCATCAACTTTTCCATCGCAGTGAAATTCCGCGAGAGGAGGAGCGATGCGCGCGCGCCGACATGCTTTATGCCGAGCGCCATCAGTACCCTCTGCATTCCGCGCCCCTTCGCTTCCTCGATAGCCGCGCGGAGGTTCTCGGCGGACTTCCCACCCATCTTTTCGAGCTCGGCCACTTTCGTGAAATCGAGCGCGAATATGTCGGCGACGTCCTTCACCATTCCGTTTGATATGAATTGCTCTATAAGGGCCGGGCCGAGGCCGTCGATATCAAGCCCCCCTTTCGAGGCGAAGTGGATGATAGATTCGCGAATCTGATCTGGGCAGTTCCTGTTTGGGCAATACCACGCCGCTTCACCCGCTTCCCGTTTCGCCCTTAAGCCGCACGACGGGCAGGTTTGCGGCATATTGAATTCGGAGGAGCCGCTTTTCCTCTTTTCCTTTATCACCCGTATTACCTGCGGGATTATCTCTCCCGCCTTTTCGATTATTACCGTATCTCCGATACGGACATCCTTTTTTCGCAGTTCATCCTCGTTATGCAGTGTCGCCCGCGAAATGGTAGAGCCGGAGAGGAAAACAGGTTCCAACTCTGCAACCGGCGTGAGCCTCCCGGTACGGCCAACCTGTATTACGATATTTCTAATAACTGTCTCCGCTTCCTCCGCCTTGAATTTCCAGGCTATCGCCCAGCGGGGGAACTTGGATGTGCTCCCAAGCTCCCTTTGGGCAGAGAGGGAATTCACCTTTATCACAACGCCGTCGGTCTCGAAGTCGAGACCTTTTCTTCTCTCGTCCTGCATGGCGATATTTTCAAGGACCGATCCGATGTCCTGATGTTTCTCAAAAGGTTCATTTACTGTAAAACCTGTTTTTTTCAGGAACATCATAAGTTCGTATTGCGTTTTCACCCCTTCGGCTTCCAGAGATTTTTTATTTTTATCGAAAACAAAAAGTGAGTAAGCCAGGAAGTTGAGCTTCCTTTCAGCAGTGATATTCGCATCGAGGAGACGGACGGAACCTGCCGAAGCGTTCCTGGGATTTGCGAAAGGTTCATCGCCATCTTTTATTCTTTGTTGGTTGAGCGCGATGAAGTCGGAAGTCTTCATATATATCTCCCCCCTTATCTCCGCGTGGCCCCAGTTTTCGGGCCACTCTATTTTTTGCGGTATGGAGCCTATGGTCTTGATGTTTTCAGTTACATCTTCCCCTGTTTTTCCATCCCCCCTTGTCAGGCCTTTTATCAGCCCCCCATTTTCATAGATGAGATTGACTCCGAGGCCGTCTATTTTCAGTTCCGTTATGTATTCCGGTTTTTTTGATTCGAGGTTTTTCGATACCCTCTCGTCGAATTTTATAAGCTCATCCGGAGTGAACGCGTTGTCGAGGGAGAGCATAGGGGGATTGTGATGATAGGTTTTGAATTTTTCCGAAACGCCTCCACCCACTTTTCTGGTAGGTGAATCTTTCGGTACCGGCGCCCCCTCTTCCTCTTCCAGGCGGCGCAGTTCGCGCATGAGGGCGTCGTATTCGGAATCGGGAACAGTCGGGCTGTCTTTTAGATAATACTCTTCGTTGTATTTTTTAAGAAGCGTTCTCAGTTCTTGAATACGGTCCTTGCGGCTTTGAGGAGCCACTTATCCCGCAAGGCGGACGAACTTGATGAAAGGGAGGATTCTCTTGATATCTTCCTGTGAAAGCTCGTCACCTCTCCTGTATAGGTTCAGGATCTGCGCGTCAATCGCTTCGTAATGTCCGTTCCAGCAGTGGTAGGTAAGAAGAGGGGTGCCGGTGTTGTCGATTACCCTCGAAAACCAGATGGGCGCCTCACAATGCCTGCAGTGGCCGAATATCTTGGTATATTTTTTTGCCAATCTCGTCTGCGGGTCTATCCGTCCTGCCATTTTCCAAATGTCTCCCTAAATTTTTGGTTAGTATAACAGAAAGTGTTTATATAAATGAGCCTAAAAAATGGAGGCTGGAAATCCTGAAGATAAATTTTATCGGCGGTCGTGTACGCCCATTCGCTGAGCTGGCCTGCACCTTTGGCTACAAAGTGGGAGCGTTCGACCTCTTCAACGACTGGGATCTGGCGAAATTCATTATTGATGGGAGCGCCATCACCGGCAAAGAGACGAGAGAGCCGTCTTACAGTAAACCTTCCTGCTGGAATGATATTCGGCACGAATATAAGAAATTCGATATGGGGCCGATAATCTTCTGCGGGCCGATAGAGGCTACCCCTGAAGTGGCTGAAGAGGCAAGCCGGACGCGCGAAGTGTGGAACGCGCCGCCGGATGCGATGAGGAGATGCAGGGATATCCGGTTTTTACGGAGCATGGCGAGCGGCGGGATACTCTATCCATCGAATGATTTCGATGGGTCCGGGAGATGGATAAGAAAAGATCTTTACGGCGCCGGAGGAACGTCGGTCTCGGATTACAAAGGGGAAAAACTTCATGGAAGCGAATATACTCAGAGATATATTCAGGGGGGTTCGATCGGCGCTACCTATTTCACATCCGCGGGTGGGACATCCCTCCTCGGTGTTACGCGGCATTTGAACGGTTACGTGGCGTTTCGCCAGCCGGAGTTCTCCTTCGGCGGCATTCTTTATCCTGCCGTAATTGATGATGATGCCGATGTGATGCTTGAGGAGTTTGGAAAGCTGGCTGGTGACGCTTCGGGATTGCGCGGTTTCTGGGGAGCGGACTTCATTCTCGGGGTGGACAAAAGGATTTGGCTGTTGGAGATAAATCCCCGCCCGACCGCGTCTTTAGAGCTTATCGCGAAGGAGCATGGTATCGATATTGTTTCGCTTCAAGGTGAGTCTGTACGTGGCGGCAAGGATAAGCATGAAAGGCTGGTGCAGAAGCCGGGGAGGTTTTCCGGCACCGCAGTCTGCTATGCGGAGGACGATCTGATATTCGCTTCACCCGGAATTTGGTTCGAAAAAGGGGGGAGAGACCTGCCGTATCACGGTGAAGCCGTCAAAAAAGGGGAGCCGGTGCTTTCCCTGTACGCTGAATCGGGTTCAGCCGAGGGTGTAATGCAGAAAATGGAAAAGCTGGCCGCAGAATTTTATCGAAAAGAGGTGCAGTTCTGAACGATATTAGCGTAGTATATCGTCCATGAGCGATACAAAAATGATTATGCCGAAGGAACACGGGATGTGGGCCTGGATTCTTCTCCCCCTTATCGTCGGCATCGGAAGCGCCACAGGCCCAAAAGTTTTGGGGATGCCTCTGCTTATCTCGGTCATTTTATGGTTTCTCGCGTTCACACCGGCGAGAATGATATACAAAAACGCGAAAAAGGGGATACCGCAGTCTGACAATGTTATCAAGTGGTGCATCAGGTATTCGGCGCTGGGTCTTGCTTTTGTTTACGTTTCGCTGTCGTTGCAGATCCGCTCACTTCTTGTTTTTGCGCTCTTTGCTCCGCTTTTCTATTTTGGAGTGAGGGCTTCGTACGCGGGGTACCAGCGAAGTTTCATATTTGAGATTACGGGGATAGTTTTTCTTTCGCTACTCTCGTTCGGCGGAGCGCTCACGGTTTCCGGCACTCTGTCTCAAGCTGATGTCGCGGTTTGGGCGGTGTTGCTTCTGTTTCTACTCGACAGGAATCTTCAGGCGAGAAACGCCGTGAGGGGGGGGGATTGGTTCGAAGAGGAGCCGCCGAAGGCGAGCGAGCTGAGATTCGTATTCCGGATAAATATTTTCATAGCTCTTGCGTCGCTTCTGATAGCGTCGCTCCTGCTGGAATATTTCATGATGCCAAAAATCTATATGGCGGCTTTCCTGCCAGGTTTTCTTGCAACCGGTTATTTCTTCATGAGGCCGCCGACATCCGTGAAGAGCCTCGGGTGGATGGAAGTCGCGGTTGCTGTTTCCTACGCGATCATTTTTCTCTATCTAAAATCCACCTTATAACCTGGCGGTGTGCCGGATCTTTTTCTTCTCAACCGGCATTTGCCACGCTGATGAAATGGGGCGCTCTAATGTCCTATAATCACCTCTAATGTTTATAGAGGTTTCAGGCTGCAGGGTATATTTTGAAGAGGCTGGAAAGGGTGAACCCCTGCTCCTGTTGCACGGCTGGGGCGTTTCGAGCGAGACGCTAAAACCGCTCTTTTATCACCTTGCGAAGAGGAGGCATGTGCGCGTAATCGATTTTCCCGGGTTCGGACTTTCGAACGCTCCCCCATCCGGAGGTGGCGAGGTCTGGGGGACGAGTGAATACGCGGAGATGCTTCATTCCATTCTTGATTCGTGGGGATGGAAGGGGGCCGACGTATTGGCCCACTCTTTTGGATGCAGGGTGGTCATCCGCCTGATTGCGGGGAGGAAGGGATATTTCAAAAGACTTCTCCTCACCGGCGCCCCTGGGATCAGGCTGAAAGGGAGCGTCCCTCTTTACAAGAAAATCCTCTCCTTGGCCGGGAAGATGTTTGCCTCGTTTGGCCCCCCCGGAAGATGGGTAAGGGGGAGGATATATGCAAAGATCGGTTCTGCCGATTACATCGCCGCAGGCGAGATGCGCGACATACTTGTAAAGGTTGTAAACGAGGATCTCTCCCCGCTTCTGGCGGAAGTGGAGAACGAGACCCTGCTGGTCTGGGGAGAAGCCGACACCGCGACCCCGCTTGAGATAGGGAAGAAGATGGAAGCTCTGATGCCAAACGTCACGCTCAATGTCATACCGGGAGCCGGGCATTACTCCTTCACGGAAAAGCCGGAGACCTTTTTCTCCATTGCCGACAGATTTTTCGAGCGGGATAACCGATGACATATATTGATCTGGCGACAACCGCTGCATGGCTATTGATGTCCATAATGATAATGACCCGTTTCATCGCCATTCTGCAGAGTGAGCGTTATCACACCGATTCCTATCTGAAGTGGGTAATGGACGGCGGCGGGCTGAAGGTCTATTCGCCGGTGAAGTACGACAAGCCGCTCCACTTTGTATGTCTTGCGATAATGGCGAGCTACTATTTTTCACCGTACAAGGTTCACATAGAGCAGTTGATCCTGACAGCCGGGGCCGTTTACTGGACGCTCACTCACTTCAGGGGGGTGAAATCGGGGAAAAAACCGTTCGCATTGACAGCGAGGGTGAAAAGGCTTTTCGTGATAACCATCGCCCTTGAAGGGCTCCTCCTTTTCGTAGCGTACCTGTTCGGCATGAGGATGTTCATCGCCTTGATAGTGCTTTTCGCGTACATGCAGCCGTTCCTCATCGCGCTTGCGAACATTATCGCCAAACCGGTCGAGCAGTTCTTTCAGCAGGGTTTCAAGAGAGCGGCGATGAAAAAGATCGCGGGGAAAAGGGTGGTCGCCATCACCGGAAGCTACGGCAAGACCGGGACAAAGGAAGCGGTTGCGCATATGCTCGAAACGGCGTACCCGCTTTTGAAGACTCCGGGAAGCTACAACACTCCGATGGGGCTTTGTAAGGTAATAAACGACGAGATGAGCCCGCATCACGAAATCTTTGTTTCTGAAATGGGGGCAACGCGAAAAGGGGATATAAAAGAACTTTGCGAAATAGCCAGGCCGTCGATAGCGGTGATAACGAGCATCGGCGAGGCGCACATGGAAAGCTTCGGGTCGATAGAGAATGTTGCTTCGACCAAATTCGAGATAGCCGAGGCGTTGCCGGATGACGGCGTGCTGGCATACAACAGCGATTACAAACTGGCGAGGGAGAGAGCCGGTGCGATTCCGCAAAGAACAGTCACCTTCGGTTTCGAGAACGGCGCGGAATACAGGCCGTATAACATCCGCTGTGACTCCAGGGGCTCGACTTTCGACTTGCAGACCCCCGGCGGAGTTGTCGAGGGTATTGGCATAAAACTTCTTGGGCGGTTGAACGTGATAAACGTTGTCGCCGGGTTTGTCGTCGGAGAACTGATGGGGGTCGGCAGGGATAAGCTGAAGAACGCGGCGGCGACGCTTCCACAAATGGAGGCGAGGCTCCAGCTGCTTTCCACGGGGTCGTACCTGGTAATAAACGACGGTTTTAATTCAAATCTTCTCGGCGCGAAAGCGGCCACGGAAACGCTCTCCTATTTCGAAGGTTACAGGAGGATACTGGTGACCCCCGGGATAGTTGATCTCGGACATAAACATGAAGTGATAAATTTCGATTTTGGAAAATCGGCCGCCAGAAACTGCGACCAGGCTATCTTGATAAACGAGAGGCGCACGAAACCGCTGAAAAACGGTCTGCTGGCAGGAGGGATGAAACCGGATGATATCAAGGTCTTCCCGTCACTGGCGGAAGCGAGGGAGTTTATCGACGAAACCGTGGGAGAGGGGAGCGTGGTTCTTTTTGAAAATGACCTCCCGGACCATATGGAAGTATTTTAGGCGTATTAAGCGTTTGAAAGAAGGGCGAGAGCGTCCTTTGCTTCTTTCATATCCGGGCTGAATTGAAGAGCTTTTTCGAACTCTTCCTTTGCCTTTTTTTCGTTCTTCAGGGAATGATATGCTTTCCCGAGATTGTAATGCACATTTGAATCTTCAGGGTCGATGCTTAACGCCTTCAGATAGAATTCAACGGAAAGCTTCGGCTCATCCATGAGGCGGTAGCATATTCCGGTAAGGTTGTATGCCCTTATGTCCGAGGGATTTATTGTCGAGGAATTTTTAAGCATCTCTATAGCCTCCGAGAACATTCTTTGGTGCAGGTACGCTTCTCCAGCGATGAACGGTATGCGGGGGTCGTCCGGCTCCATGGCAAGAGCCTTGCCAAGCGAAAATTTGGCCTTCCCGAGATCGCCATCCTCAAGGTAATGGAGGAAGAGGTCGAGCCAGTCTTTCGCGCTTTCGGGAGTTATTTTCATGGCCTTTTTCATCACTTCCCTTGCTTCCGCTTCCATCCCGAGTTTTTTATAAACGCTGATAAGATTGAAGTAGGCGAGCACAAGGGTAGGGTCTACTTTGATCGCTTCATTGAATTCGTTTTTGGCTGTCTCCTGATTTTCCGGGCTGTCTTCTATCGCCAGGAGCGATTTACCGATACCCCAGTGCGATTTTGCCTTTATTCTGTTTGAGTCGGAAGGTTTATGCTTGCTTATCGCCTTTTTGAAAAATTCGATCGCCTTAACGTAATTCTTTTCACGCAACAAAGCTTCGCCGTATTTGACGTTCGCCTCGGATGAATTGGGGTTTGAATTTACCAGTTTTTTAAGCTCCTCAACCTCTTCCTTGTGCATACCGGTTTTCTGGTAGCAGGTTTTAAGGAGCAGGTGCGCCCTCTGGTCGGTGAAATCTATAAAAACGGCGGAGCGGAGGATCGGGATGGCAGATTTGAAATCCCCTTCTTCGACCATATATTCGGCGATGGTTATATACGGCGACTTGCTCCACGGGGCGAGTTTTTTTATGTTTTCAAGTTCGCCTATCGCGCTTAAATTTAATTTTGTGCGGAACTCCGCGATATCGTCTGTTTGACCTTTCTCCCAAAACTGCTGAAGCGCAGCGTCGCGGTTCCTTTGAAGCCTTCTCACATAGTGATCGACAACCTTTGTAAGGCATGACTGAAAATCCGCATTTGAAAAAGGCATTTTAAGAAACTCGATGCCGAGTTTTTTCAAGGTGCTTCTTTCGGTTTTTTCTATTTCTTCCGCCTCCAGAATGATGGCGATGGCAGGAGGTAATTTCTTTTTCATCAATACGGTCGCGGTCTTGATGCCCCCCATCCCTTTCTTCGTAAACTGGGATACAAGGATCAGTTCGAAATATTGGTTTTTTGCCGCGTCGTCATCGACTTTTCTCAGCGCAGTTTCGCCGATATCTGCTTCAACCACATTGATCGTATGATTTGATTCATGGGTTCTGTATGGCAGGGTCTCAAGGGCGCTTCGGACGTGCGAGATCTCAAAAGCCTTTTCACTGACAATGAGCACTCTCAAGGGAGCCAACTCCTCGCATGTGAAGAAGTGAAGGAAATTTCGTTGCAGGGAGCCTGTAAATTCTCAAATGGCGGTATATGCGAAGTCGTATTAATTGACATTTTCCAGTTGAGCGATAGCTTCTTTGGCTTCGCGCAGGTCAGGGTTCAGATTCAGCGCCGTCTGGAAGGAATCCGTCGCTTTTCTCACATCCTTTAAAGCGGTGAATGCCTTTCCAAGATTGTAGTGCACGTTGAAATCCTTGGGATCTATTTGAAGCGCCTTTTGATAGTAATCCACCGAGCGTTTAGGCTCGTTGAGGTGCCTGTAGCAGATGCCGAGAGAGTTGTACGACCTGATCTCGGAAGGATATATCTCTATGGATTTTTCGAAATTTTCCGCCGCGTCCTTGAACATCCTTTGTCGCAGGAATGCTTCTCCGGCAAGGTAAAGCGTAAGAGGATTTTCCTCTTCCATGGAAAGCGATTTGTTAAGCGCGAATTTGGCTTTTGTCGTATCGCCGTCTTCGAGGTAGAAGAAAAAGAGGTCGAGCCAGTCCTTGGCGGTATTGGGAGTGATCTTTACCGCGCTCCTCATCACCTCTTCGGCTTCCTTTTGCATGCCGAGTTTCTTGTAGACGCTTATGAGGTTGAAATAGGCGAGCACAAGCGTCGGGTCTACGTTGATTGCGGCGTTTAATTCCTCTTTTGCCTGCTCCTGGAGATTTTTGTCGTCTCCCATTCCCATAAGCGATTTTCCAACGCCGTAATGTGATTTAGCCTTTATCCTGTTTGAGTCGGTAGGTTTGTGATTGGCGATCGCCTTTTTGAAGAACTCGGCCGCTTTCGTGTAGTTGCCTTCCTGAAGGAGCGTTTCCCCGACGCGCGCATTTATTTCGGCCGATTTCGGGTTCTGCGCGAGGAGTTTTTTCAGTTCCCCCAATTCTTCCTTTGCCATGCCGATCTTCCGGTAGCAGGTCTTCAGGAGTTTGTGGGGCATCTGGTCGTTGAAATCAATCCGTATGGCTGTTCGTAGAAGAGTAATAGGGGTTTTAAAATCCCCTTCCTCTATCAGATACCGGCTGATAAGAAGATACGGCTTTTTGTTCCAGGGGGCGATTATCTTTATTTTTCCCAGTTCGTTGATGGAGCTTTTATTTATTTTGTGCCGGAATTCCGTGATGTTCACGGTCGCCCCCTGCGATTCTATACGCTTGAGCGCGTTCTCGCGGTTTCTCTCGACATTGGAAGCGACAGAGCCGACGACGTTCGACAGCGACTGTTCAAAATCCTCGAGGTTGTAGGGCATTTTCAAAAAGCCGTGAATTCCCGCCTTTGTCCCTGCGGACATCATATCCTTGTCTATGAATTCAGTTACAAGGAGGATCGGCGGAACCGGAAGATTTTTTTTGGCGGCCAGGTTTTGCGCGGTCTGGAGACCGGAAAATATTTTCATTTTCTGGGAGATTATCAGAAGGTCGTAAACAGCCCCCTTTTTGGCGTCCGTTTCAAGCTTTTCCATGGCGGCCTTGCCGGAATTCGCCTCATAGAAATCAATGCGTATATCCGACTCGTATATCTTGTATGGAGATTTTTCAAAATAGCCGCGCAACTGCTGTATTTCAAAACTTTTCTCGCTAACTATCAGAATTCTCATATTTCTCCCAGCTCCATGCTAAAAATCCTCTCCTGACTCCTCTATTATTTATAAAAAGAATATGGAAAACAGGAAGGTACCGGAACAGAATAACTAGACAGGCATCTGTTTGTAAAGTGTAAAGAAGAGAAACATATTTGCGGGTGCTGGGTCGACTCTTGGATGTCTTGTGAAGCGATGTCTGTTTTATTTGAATCGTGACAGCATTGCGGATACCACATGCCTGATGGAGCCCCTGTTTTCAGCATCGATAACCGCAAAGTAGTATGCCGTGAAAAAAAGAGTTGTATGAAGAAGCAGTTTTACGGGGAACAGAAAAGAGGGGCTGGAAATGAAATATACCGGTACAAATATCAATCCGGCGATAGCTGTTTTCAGCAAACCTGAAAAAATCGAAAACAGCCCGGCATCCAGGTTTCTCCCGGCTAAGTAAACAAGGAGGAGAAGACCGACCGCCTGGCAAGCAAGTGTAGCGTAAACCACACCGATCATCCCAACCGCCTCTACCATAATGAAGTCGAGCGCGATATTTGCCGTGGCGATGCCAACCGCAAGTTTAGCGGTTATTTCAGGTTTGTCGACAGCCTGCATAACGAGGCGGGGGACGGTAGAGACTGCGCCCAAAAGCCATGCAACGCTCAGCCATTGAAGTATGGGAGCGGCAGGCGCGAAGTCTTCACCGACCCAGAGGCGGAGCATATCCTCCGCGTAGACAAAAAAGAAAACAGCAACGGGGATCAGTAGGGCCAGTGAATGCATGGTTCCCGATACGAATATGTTTTTTATTTCATTGTTTCGTTTTTCGCCGTAAAGACCGGAGAGGGTAGGGAGGAGGACAGCTCCAAGCACCCCCGATACTTCCATAATCTTTATGGCAATGACATTCGCGACAGAATAGAGCGCGACGGAAGCGGGAGTGAGCATGATGCCGAGAACGTATACGTCGCACTGGTTGATCGTCTGTCCGGCGGCCTGTGCGGTGAATGAGTAGGACTTGAACCGCATGGTATCTTTCATGGTTTTTCTGTCGAAAAGTTTCAGGCTCACCCTGATCTCCGGGAAATATTTCAGGAAAAGCATCATCGAGTGCGCCCTCCAGACAATCCCGCCGACCGTAATGACCGCAACAGCGGCTTCCGCGCTGTTCCACCTTTTCAGCGTGATGATAAGCGCGCCGAGGATAATCGTCTGGTAAAAGATCCGGAGCATGTTGTAGATATCAAATCGGTTTTGCGCGACGAAACCCTTGTTGTATACGTTCAGCGGGTAGAGGATTATCAATCCGGCGGCGATGATGAAAAATATGTTTTTAAGGCTCTCCATCAATGCATGCGGGAAGGTGAAAAGGAGGTCTATCCCGTACCATGCGAAAATCAGGGTGAGGAGAGAAAAAAGAAATCCGAAGAAGATGCTGGTGGCAAAAAGCGTGGAGGCCACCCTGCTCTTCTCTTCGCTGTTTTGCGCTTCGGATATCTTTTTAACTATCGTGTCGCCGATACCTATGTCGATGTAGACGAAATACCCAGATACTCCCCCTACGAGGGCCAATAGCCCGAATGCGTCTGTTCCTATCAGGTCAATTACGGTGCGCGTGCCGACGAGCACGAGAATGAACTGCCAAAGCGCGCCGAAAGTATTCGTGGCGACATTTTTTCCGAATATCCTTGCGGTTGACGAATTGTTCATCGGGATACTTTAGAAGCTACCGGTTTGCTCTGCAAGCGGGTAGTTTTTGCTCCGGCTGTTTGCCGGCGCGAAGGGGTGTGGCTAATTCGTCAGTTTGACGTATCTCTTCTTGCCGAGCTTTATAACGTACTCTCCAGGAGAGATGGAAAATGTTTCGTCCGAAATCTTCTCGCCGTCGACCGCCAGTCCCCCCTGCTTGATTAGGCGTCTTGCCTCGGAAGAGCTTTTCACCGCTCCGGTCTTGGCCAGGATTATGGAGAGCGGCTCTTTCTCCCCCTCCCATTGGTGAGTGAAGGTTTCCATATCGTCGGGCACCTTCTTTTCGCGGAACTGTGAATCGAAATCGGCTCCTGCGCTCTCCGCGGTTATGCTGTCGTAAAAACGCTCAACTATTCTCTTTGCCAGCTCCATCTTCGCTTCTCGCGGGTGGAGGTCTCCCCCTGAGAGTTTTTCCTTTATGGCTTTAAACTCTTCGGGAGTGAGTCCGCCAACGAGCTCGTAGTACCGCACCATAAGTTCGTCCGATATCGACATTATCTTGCCGACGATGTCACCCGGCTTTTCGTCTACACCGATGTAGTTGCCGAGCGATTTGCTCATTTTGTTTACTCCGTCGGTTCCTTCCAGAAGCGGCATTGTTATTACCGCCTGCGGGGACTGCCCCTCGGCCTTCTGAAGTTCGCGCCCCACGAGGAGGTTGAACTTCTGATCGGTTCCTCCAATCTCGACGTCCGCCTTAAGCGCGACCGAATCGTAACCTTGTATCAGGGGGTACAGGAATTCATGGATCGCTATCGGTCTTTGCTCCGTATACCGCTTGTGGAAGTCGTCCCTTTCGAGCATTCTCGCGACTGTATGCCTGGAAGCGAGTTTTATCATATCGGCGGCGCTGAATTTGTCGAACCACTCGGAGTTGAAAACAACTTTCGTAAGAGCGGGGTCGAGAATCTTGAATACCTGCGATTGGTAGGTCTTGGCGTTTTCAAGAATCTGTTCACGCGACAGGGGGGGGCGGGTTTCGGACTTGCCCGATGGGTCCCCGATAGCGGCGGTGAAATCGCCGATAAGGAAAACCACGTTATGCCCCTGCTCCTGGAACTGGCGCATCTTGTGGATCAGTACCGTGTGTCCCAGGTGGATGTCCGGCGCGGTCGGATCGAATCCTGCCTTGACGGTAAGGGGCCTGTTTAGTTTCAGCTTCCCCTTCAGTTCTTCCTCTCCGATCACCTCAACCGTTCCGAGGGAGAATATCTCCAGCTGTCTCCTGATATCAATGCTTACCATATTTTGTCCGAAAGGTTACCATACCTGTAATGGAAAACGTAAGTAGTCTTATCGGGAGTGCCGGAAATTCATGAATTCCGGATTCAGCGTCTGCCTTGTTTATCCAAACCGCCGGGAGGTTGCGGAATCAAACCTCGGCTTCCAGAAGATATTCGGCGAGCTTGCGAAAATCCCCGGAACGGTTTGCGACCGTGCATATCTCCCTTCAGCCGGAGACGATCCAGGAGGGGGAATTACATCGCTGTTGTTCTCAAAACCTTTAAAGGAGTTTGATCTGATCGCCTTTTCCGTCACGTTTGAAATGGATTCCTTGAACATTCTTAAAATATTGGATACCTCCGGAATCCCGCTGAGAAGCGACGAGAGAGGGGACGCGATCCCCGTCATATGCGCGGGGGGGGTTGCGGTTACGCTGAATCCCGAACCGTTATCAGATTTTTTCGATTTTTTTGTCATAGGAGAAGGTGAGGCAGAAAGCGGCAACAGTGGCGAGAGCGCCGTTATGCGGATAGTCTCATCCCTTTCGTCGAGCCGAGGGGGCGACAGGAGGGAGAGGCTCTCCATTCTCTCGGAGATCGACGGGATCTACGTCCCCTCGCTTTACTCGGTCGAATATGATGACAACGGCAGGATTACCTCCAGAAAGGCTCTCTCAGGCGCTCCAGAAACGATTGTGAGGCTCATCAACCTTGATTACTCAAAAAGCGGCATGGCCCAACTAGATGGATTCACGAGCTCCATTTTTGGCGGGAGCTTTCTGGTGGAAACCGGGAAGGGGTGTTCGCAGGGGTGCAGATTTTGCGCCGCCGGGTTCATTTACCGCCCTGTCCGGCATGTGTCGCTGGAGGCACTTCTTGAAAAAGCCGGAGAAGGGATCAGGGGGGAGAGTCGCATCGGGCTGATCGGTTCCGCCATATGCGAGCATCCCGACATAGATAAAGTCTACGACCGGATACTCTCCGAGGGGGGAAAGATAACCGTATCTTCACTCCGCATAGGCCTTGCGGGGAGAGGGACTTTTGAGCGATTGAAAAAGGGTGGGGCAAAGAGCGTGACGATGGCGCCGGAAACCGGGAGCGAGTCGCTCAGGCGGAGGATCAACAAACCGGTGACCGACAAGGAGATAATCGATGCGGTTGGAATGGCGGCGGAAGCGGGGATACTGAATGTGAAGTTATATTTCCTTTTTGGACTGCCGGGTGAGACGGAGGAGGATGTTGCGGCGATAGCCTCGCTTGCAAGGAGAGTGAGGGACCGATTTGTGGAGATGTCCAAGCCCCACGGTCGCGCCGGGAAAATTTCGATCAGCGTAAATCCGTTCGTTCCAAAACCTTTCACCCCTTTTCAGTGGGAACCTTTTTTCGACGCATCGGCGCTGAAGAAGAGGTCAAAGCTTATCCGGTCCGAGTTCGGGAGAGAGAGCAATATCGATATTTCTGTGGAGAGTACGCGCACAGCCGCGGCGCAGGCCTTTCTTTCATTAGGAGACAGGCTCACGGGACGTTTGCTGATGGAGATATATGGAGGTAAAAGCTGGAGCGAGATACTGAAGATGAAAGAGGCAAAGAACATTTATGCGCGGCGGAAGGATATCGGGGAAATTCTGCCGTGGGATTTTATCGACAGTGGAGTAGAAAGAGATTATCTTGTGAAGGAGTACCGCAAATCCGAAAAGGGGGAAACCACTTCTCCATGCCTTCCAGCCTTAAGCGGCTGCGTGAGATGCGGAGAGTTCAAGGGGGTATGTTCATGATAAAGACCAAACTGCACCGCAACGAATACGACGGCGTCGCCTGGTATACGTTTAAGGAGATTGCCGAACTCCATTTCCTGAAACACTGGATCACCTCCAGGCAAGGCGGGGTAAGCGACGGCGGATACAAGGGGTTGAACCTGGGTGATCATGTCGGCGACGCCGATTCAAACGTATCGAAGAACCTGAAGACAGTAAGCTCTCTCTTTTGCGAAGGGAGAAAAATATATCTTCCGAATCAGGTGCATTCGAACAGGGTCGCGGAGATATCGTCCCCCGGCGGGAAGAGCCGTAAAGATTGCGATGCCGTGGTGGTCGAAAGCCGAGAGACCCCGATAGGGGTGCTGACCGCAGATTGCCTCCCTGTATTAATTGTCGATCCGCACAGGAAGGTTGCCGGAGTCGTTCACGCCGGGAGGATGGGTGTGTTCATGGATATTGCCGGTGAGACGGTGCGGAAGTTGGAGACTTTATTTGGCGCGAAGGCGCGGGAGATGATCGTCGCCATCGGGCCCGGCATCAGGGAGTGCTGTTATGAGGTCGGGGAAGATGTTTTTTCAGGCTATGAGAACTATGCAAGGTACAGGAACAGCGCGGGCAGGCTCGACATGGTGACGGCGGTGGCCGATTCCCTCTCAGCAAGGGGAATATTGAACGACAATATCTTCGACTGCGACATATGCACGTCGTGTAAAAATGACGAGTTTTTTTCCCACAGGAAACAGGGGCTCTCCGGCGAAAAGGCCGGGAGGTTTATGACCGGCCTGGAGATATTTTAAAACGGGGTTGCCGCTCTACTTCCCTAGCAGATAATCGAGCACATCCGCGGCGGTATATGTATCTTTCCCCGGTTTCAGTAGCTTCTTGATCTCGTTTACCTCGTCACCGGCAGTTACAAGCCCTTTTTCCACGTAACCGTTGCTCTGTAGTTGTGCCAATCCGATATTTGAGACAAGCGCGTTGCAGAGGCATTTCCTGTTAACCGTATCCTCTACCTTGCCCCCTTTTTTCAGATACTGATCCACCGGCTCTGCTGGACATCTATACCCCAGTGTGCCGTCCTCTTTTCTGTAGATATGCCTCAGGTACCCAAGGTCGCAAATCCTGTTTCGTGCCAGATACGTCTCCTCTTCCGAGACCGTATTTTCAAGCCTTACAACCTTGAACGGGAACCCGGTTGGGGAAGCAACTGGATCGGTAAAGACGGTAGCCCTGTCCTTGATGACTTTTTCTATAACCGCCTTTTTGTACTCCGGTGAAAAGCCGGACTCCACGCAGAAGGCGAACAGTGTGCCAACCTGGACGCCGGTCGCGCCGAGTTTTTTTGCATCTTCTATTTTTTCCGGTTTTCCGTAGGAACCGGCGAGCCAGAACGGATAGCCGAGCTCCTTTATTTTCTCAATATCCACTTCATCCTTTTCGCCGTATACCGGTTCACCAAGGTCGTCCAGTTGCATCAACCCCCTTGGCGGCGCGTTATGCCCCCCCGCGGATGGACCTTCTATGATGAATCCGTCCACCTTGCCGGTTGCTTTCCTTGAAAGAGTGAGGGCGAGTATTGCAGATGCGATGATCGCGAGGAATTTCGGTCGTTTCAGTCCCGGGAGCGTTTTCCCCAGTATTTCGACCGGGTTGAAAACCTCTTTGAAATCGTCTTCGCTTGTAGCTCCGGTAACATTTATTTTGTATGAGACCTCTTCATGTTTAGCGAGTTTGTCGAGAACTCCGGGGATTTCCCTCGGTATTCCTGCCCCCATCAGTATGTAGTCGACCCCGGCAAGCATTGCGCCGTAAATGGCAGAGAGATTCGGCATCTGTATCTTTTCCAGATAATTGATACCAACCGGATTGTTGTGCCCCTCCTTAGCGAGGAATACCTCCACGAAATTGCTGACGATATTCAGTTCAAGAAGCGCTTTTCCCGGATTGATGGTGAACATGCTTGAAGTTTTGAAAGGCTCTTTTTCAGGTTTTCCGCCTTCAATAAAATATTTGTTTATGATCCTCTCTGCGATTTCCGGAACCGGAAAATGAGAAAGAGCGCGCCTTATATGCCCTTCCTTGTCTCCAAGCTGTAACAGCCGAAGTAAAGATACATCCAAGGCAGTGCCGGAAACTACTCCAAGCTGTCCATAGCTTGAGACGCTTTTTGCAAGCATCCAACTGGAGACTCCGGCACCCATTCCCCCCTGAATTACCAAAGGGAAACTCATTTCTTGTTTTCCTGTCTAATTTTCAAGTTTTTCATAGAACCCATTCCTGTAATTAATTTTCAATATCATTTAGGCAACAGGTTCCCCTAAAATGCCCAAAATGGCAATTATCACCAATTCAGGTACTAAATGCCTCACTTTTTGCAGACGGTAGTATACAGTGGCTAGGCAGTCTGGGCAAATGTTTAGAGATTGCGCGTAATGATAGGGAGTTTTCCCACCATTAGGTAGGATAATAACAATATGTTCAGATGTTTGCCGATATTCCGGGTTACAGCTGTTGCGGTGTTCTGATACTTTCATATAATTTAGTTATAAAGGGATAATTTGTTAAAGTCAGTATTACTATGAAATGTCCAAAATGCAGGTACGTAACTTTTGAGCATTTGACGAGATGCGGCAAATGCGGCGAAGACCTTTCTGCGCACAAGTCTGAGCATGGTATAGATTTTCCATCGTACAGAACTTATTCGGTTGTCTCTTCGGCCAACAGAAGCAGGCATCCGATCAAAGCCGGTATCGCGGCAATGAATAATTTATCCGGCATTTCCATGCCTGGCGCTGAAAAGGGGGAGGGAGAAATTTCAACACTTGGCGGGGCCGGGTTTGAGGAGGTATCCGCGTCCGGCCTGGAGACAACCAGTGAAGAGCCTTTTCTCGGCTTAGAATCTGAAACTCCGGCAATCGGGGAAGAGCTTGGATTGGACAATGTAGAGATAGATAACACTTTATCCGGCGATAGCCTTGAAACGGATATGGAACTGGATGCTTCCGACGGGGATTCCATTGATCTTGGACAATATGACGAGGTCTCAGAGGAAGAGCAGGGGCGTGAGAGCGAAGTGGCGCAGGGGGAAACCATCCATGACGGCGGGATAGATTTCTCGCTCGACTCGGTTGATGAGATATCAGAAGAAGAGCAAGGGCGTGAGAGCGAAATGGCGCATGATGAAACCATCCATGACGGTGGAATAGATTTCTCGCTCGACTCGGTTGATGAGATATCAGAAGAAGAGCAGGGGCGTGAGAGCGAAATGGCGCATGATGAAACCATCCATGACGGTGGAATAGATTTCACCCTTGATTTGGCTGGGGAGGAAGGGGAGCCCACTGGGACAGAAGCCGTTCCATCTGAAGAGGTCCATTCCAAAGATGACACGGAAGATGATATTGAAACTCAAATAGATAAGAGCGGAGAAGCGCCAGGCTTTAATAAGGGGGAACCGGAGGTTCTTCAAGAGATGGATGATGAAGAGGGTGAAGCAGCACGCGAGAGAGTGGCAGAAGCCGAACCGATTTTAGCTGCCGCAGAGGCAGGTGCAACAGTGGATGATTTATTGGAGACGGACGGATTCATACTCAGCGACAGCGCGATTTTGCCTGTGACAAATTCTGGCGACTATGCAGGTCAGGTTATTGAGCTTGAATTCGACGCAGGGGAGTTGGAGATAATTTCATCCGGAGGTGCGCCGGCCAAAGCTTCCAAGGCAAACGCCGGAAATAAAAAGGATGCAAGAGTTTCTGAAAGAACGGACACACTTGATATTGACTCCATAGATATTGCAGGTATTGAAGACGGGGATGAGGATACGACTGAAATTCTTGATAATCTGAACATTGATATCGAAGATGAAGATTGATTCAATGGCTTCTGAAGGGCCTTCAGCTTTTAACGGGAAGGTGGTAGAAGAAAAACCGTATTCTATAAACTTGGCATATGCGGGATTTCTGAGCAGGTTCATAGCCTTTGCCGTTGATTTAATGATCATCGCGATATTTTTAAATATTGTTATCCCGGTTGCAGGGCTTTTTGTCACCAATATCCATGGAGACGGTGCATTGGGTGGGGGATACATTCTTATTTCGATGCTATTTTCCAATGCTGTTTTTGTGGCATATTTTACGTGGTTCCATACAGAAACCGGCATGACACCGGGAAAGCGCCTTCTCGGCATACGGGTTGTTGGCCAGTTCAGCGCTGAAGTCGGTATTTCACGGGCGCTTTTCCGTTCGCTCGGCTACTATCTCTCATTTTTCCCGTTTTTTGCCGGATTTTTATGGGTTTTTATAAGTCCGACCGCCGAAAGCTGGCATGACAAACTTGCCGGAACCGCCGTTGTGGAGAGTGATTGAGCTCTACTGGAAGGGGCTGGCAAGGCCCCCTATCAGGATGAACAGGCTGATTGGTTTGCGGGGGGCCGTTGTTTTGCCTGGCAAGAAGGATTTTTCTGTAAACTTGTACCGCGGTACAAATTGCGTTATCATTTCTAGCTTGAATTTGCTTATCTTTTATCAGGAGAATTAAATGGGCCGAATAAATTATTTGTTTACATCTGAGTCGGTAACCGAGGGGCATCCAGATAAGGTATCCGACCAGATTTCGGATGCAGTGTTGGATGCGATTCTTTCCCAGGATCCGATGTCCAGGGTTGCCTGCGAGACACTAGTTACCACTGGCCTTGTCATGTTGGCCGGTGAGATCGCGACCAAGGCACAGGTTAATTTCCATGAGGTTGTTAGAAACACCGTTAAGGAAATAGGGTATACCGATTCCAAGCTCGGCTTTGATTATGAGTCATGCTCTATACTTAACGCGCTCCATGAACAGAGCGCCGATATTGCCATGGGTGTTGTGAAGGAGAATCCCGAGGAACAGGGGGCGGGCGACCAGGGGCTTATGTTCGGGTATGCGACGAATGAAACCGCGGAGTTCATGCCGCTTCCGATCCTTCTGGCGCATAAACTTACCGCAAGGCTCGCAGAAGTGCGGAAGAATGGAACGCTCCCGTGGGTCAGGCCGGACGGCAAGTCGCAGGTAACTGTCGATTACCAGAACAAGGAAGCAAAATTCATCGACTCGGTTGTTATTTCCACACAGCATGATCCGAATGTAGACAATAAGACTATTCGAAATGAGATCATCGAGAAGGTAATTAAGCCGGTGATACCTAAAAATCTCCTCGACGAGAAGAAAATAAAATATCATATCAATCCTACGGGCAAATTCGTTATCGGCGGACCTCACGGCGATGCCGGTCTGACGGGGCGCAAAATAATAGTCGACACATACGGCGGAAGCGGTTCTCACGGCGGCGGCGCTTTCTCCGGCAAGGATCCAAGCAAGGTAGACCGCTCGGCTTCATATATGGCCCGCTACATAGCAAAAAACCTCGTGGCATCAGGTGTTGTGGACAGGTGCGAAGTGCAGCTTTCATACGCGATAGGGGTGGCGGAGCCTACCTCTATTCTTGTGGACGGATTTGGCACCAGGAAGATTGACCAGGAGAAGATAGTTGCCATCATCAAGGATATCTTCGACCTTCGTCCGTCGGGGATTATCAAAACACTTGATCTTCGAAGGCCGATTTACCGGAAAACAGCTGCGTATGGACATTTCGGAAGAGAGCTTCCGGAATTTTCATGGGAAAAAACAGACAAAGCCGCGGCTATTAAAAAGGCCGCAGGGATATAGGAACAGAAGGACAGATTTTTCTGCCGCCCCGTATCAAATACGGGGCGGTTTTTTATTTGAGTTAATGCTTCTTTTCAGACGATAAATCTTTTTACCTTGGGGATAAAATCCTCCGGTATCACCGGTTTGGCAATGAAATCGTTCGCCCCGAGTTCAAGAACCATTTTCCTGATATCCGTCTTATCCCCGTTATGGTTGTCGTCGGAGGAGAGCGCCGAGTTCACTATCACTGGAATGTCCCTGAAATCGTTGTTTTGTCGGATTGTCTTGATAACTTCGAGTCCGTCCATCCCTGGCATTTGAATATCGGTGATGATGAGCATGGGGGTCACTTCGTTCATTATTTTTAGCACTTCCTTGCCTGTAGAGGCTTCCATGATATCGGCGTCGGTAATTTTTTTCAGTTGCTCGATGACCATTCTCCTCTGCACGTCCTGATCGTCAGCGACGATGATGACCTCTTTGATTACGGGGAATTCGATATGAAAAATGGTTCCCTTAGGAGAGTTTGGCTTGACATAAATCGTCCCATTGTGGGCTTTCATTATATCCATGCAGTATGGAAGACCGAGGCCGGTCCCCTTTTCGCCGGATGTTCCAAAGGTTGTAGTTTTAATTTCATGCTTGAAAAGGTCGTCAATGATTGTCTTGTCAAGACCGATCCCTGTGTCACTTACGGCGATTGATGAATGATTCCCGTTCGGCCTGTAGATGGAGATCACATCGCCTGCCGAACAAAATTTGACCGCATTGGAAACCAGGTTCTGAATCACTTCGCCTGTCAGGTCCGAATCCAGCAGAAGGCGCATGTCGGAGGGTATTTCGTTCACGATGACGATTTTCTTTTCCTTGGCGGCATAGAGCAGGTGATCCACGTGCATGGAGACCAAAAGCTTCATGTCGGTATATTTTTTATTCAGCTTTATTTTGCCTGACTGCAGTCTGCCGATATCCAAAAGTTGGTCAACCATCTTTAAAAGGCTTTTGCTGGTATTCTTGACCCTCGAAACAATTTCCGTCCTTTGTTTGTCATCAATTTTGGAGGCCATATTGCTCTCGAAAATATCGAGCATCCCCATGATGCCTGCAAGAGGGGAGCGAAGGTCGTGAGAGACAAGAGAAACGAATTTATCCTTTACGATGGTGGCGTTTTCGGCAATTTCCTTTGCTTTCTCAAGTTCGATATTTGCGATTCTTAATTCCGAAGTTCTTTCCAGAACTTTAATCTCCAACTCTTCCTTTGATTTCAGTAGGGCGTCCTTGAGCATCCGGTCCCTTTTTTCGATCTCTATCTCCGCGTTTTTTATTTCGGTGATATCGAGTATTACGCCGTTCCAGAGAGGTTCGCCTGTCGGGAGGAAATGGGGAATTGATTTACCGTGAAACCATTTAATGTTTCCATCCGGCATCACATATCTGAAAAGGTGTTCCCATACGTTCATGGTGCTTGCGGATGTTTCTATGGATTTCAGGAAAGGTTCATGGTCCTCCTTGTAAATGTTTTTAAAGAAGAGGTTGGGATCATTTTGAATGTCTGCCGCATTGAAGCCTACAAGCTCCGCTGACAGCGATGAAACGAACGGGAAAGTGAAACTCCCGTCATTCCTTATCATAAACTGGTATACGACGCCGGGTATGTTCATGGAGGTTTTAAGGTATTTGGACTGAGCCTCTTCCTTCTCTTCGCGCATTATGTTGATCTTGTCCGCAAGCGCCAGTGAAAGCAGGACAACTTCAACCACTGACCCCACCATGTAGGCATACTGCGTGTACACATTTACCCCTATAAGGCCGATGTTCATCAGGCCGAATATAGTCAGTCCTAAAAGGAAGAATGACCAAGCGATTACATAGAAACGTGCGGGCCGGTATCCGCGCGACCAGACCACAACACCAGCTCCGAGAAGCAGGAAAACAACAATGAGCATGATGTTCAGTATTTGGGCCATTAACATCGGATTTACTATGAAAGGAGCTATCAGTAAAATCAGCGAAAGCTTGCAGAAAAAAGCCATGTATTTGTCAAGAATGGGGACATGGACAGGCGAATTAAGGAATTTCCGGCTGAAGTTGATACCGAACAGAAGGGAGAATGATGTGAATACAAATATGCTATTAATGTTCCACGCGGGACTGTCCGGCCAGAGATATTGAAACGCAAAGCCGTGGTTGGAAAGCTGGGTCAGCCACATTCCCAAAAGGTAAAGGACATAATAGAGATAGACCGTTTCCCTTATGGACAAGTAGAGGAAAAAGTTATACGACATCATTACCAGAAGAATTCCGAAATATAAACCGTAGTACCAGTATTTTGTTTCAGTCGCCTGTTCAAAAAGATCGTGAGACCATGCCTTGGCGAGTACCAGGATCGTGATGTCGGATGCTATTCTCAGATAGTAGGTACGGGTAGAGCCGGGCGGCGTATCGAGGTGAAAACTAAAACCGTTATAGCTGGTATTTCTGGACGAAAAACCGTTTGTGTTTCCGGTTATGAAAGATTGAAGGATTTTCCCGTTTTCAGTTTCATGCAAATCAAGATAGTCGACAAGCGGATAGTCCCACTCAAATACCCAATTAATATTCTCATCCTGTATATTGTTTACTGAGAATTTCAGCCAAAAAACCGAGCGTGAAAATCCGAAATTTGCGCTGTCCCGGTCAAGGCGGGAGAATTCGCCGTCGCTTTTTTTCAGTATCTCCTCTATCGTAAAGGCGCCTGTCGGATCTTCCAACACGTCAAGATAGCGCCCTATCCAAATCCCGTCCATGGAGTCGGAGAGGATGTATGGGTTCTGATTTGTATTTGCCAGGGCTTGAGAGCCGAATAGACAGAAAAGCATGGGAATCCACAAAAGGGATTGTCTATGGTTCAAGGTTATCTCCTCCTACGGCAACTCTCAGCCCGACCCTGACAGACCGTATAACTTTGCACAATTGTCTTTCGGTTATTGTTGCGAGAGGCATGCGAAGTGTTTTTGAAAGATATTTTCCTCTCACTCAATATTCAGAGTTGCTCAACGCATGAATTTTAGCATGACAAGGGGGGATTTGGGGGAAAAGTTGTTTGAAATGTTGCGAATTCAACGATTCGTACAAGTTTTCGTTTTTGGGAACGTGAACTGTAAATGGCAAAACGGCCCCTGCCGTTATGAGATATATTTTAATGATTCAAATTTAGAGTGAGCAAAGAAATCAACCTGATTGGCCGTTCCGAGGGAGTTCCAGAAAAAATGTGCTTCCGGCGTCTACTTTAGATTCTACCCAAAGCCTCCCCTTGTGCGCTTTTAGAATATCAAATGAGTAGGGGAGTCCGAATCCTGTGCCTGGCTCTCCGTTTGTGCCCGGTTTGCTGGTGGTCACTTCATGTCTAAACAGGTCTTCCAAATGGTTTGGGTTTATACCGATCCCTGTATCGCTAACTGCCAGAACATAGGGGTTATTTTCCGGCTGAAAGATCGTTACGGTATCCCCCGCGTTGCAGAATTTGATGGCGTTGGACAAAAGGTTTTGGAGAACCTGCGCCAGGAGATCCGGGTCGGCCTGGAGAAATGTTTTTTCCTTAAGATCGTTTATTAATTTGATCTTCTTGCTGTCCGCCATGTATGAAAGATGTCCGATCGCCTGTGCCGACAGGAGGTAGGCGTCTACCATTCTCAAATTCAGCTTAACTGTGCCTGACTGAAGCCGGTTGATATCGAGCAGCCTGTTTATCATTTCAAGTAGCCTGTCCGACATATCGACTATACGCTTTATAATTTCATCTTTTTTGTCCGGCGAAATGTTTTTGCCCAATAAAAGTTTTGCGAGGCCCAAAATCCCTGCCAGCGGTGTCCTTAGATCGTGAGATACCAGAGACACATACTGATCCTTCAGCTTGGTCGCGGATTCGGCGGAGTCTTTTGCTATTTGGAGTTCGTCAATGGTTTCATCAAGTTCCATTATCAGTTTTTGCTTCTCTTCGTCAGTTTTTTTGGTGGATGTGATATCTCTAAGTATGCAGGTGAAGCCGAGGATGTTCCCCTTTTCGTCATAAATATTCGATCCATTTGCGGTGTGCCATTTCCATGTCCCGTCAAGATGTCTTAAGCGCAACTCCATATGGGTAACTTTTTGCTTGTTTATTTTGCTTTGTCGAAGCATCAAATTGTTTATATCGATGTCATCAGGATGGAGGAAGGAGTTGAGTGTTTTTCCAGTTACGTTTGAGAGGTCGTGTCCAAGTATCTCCTTCCAGTTTGGCGATGAGTAAAGGATCTCGCCGTCAGTGGAGAGGGAGAGGATGATATCGTTGGCATTCTCGACTATCTGGCGGTATTTTTCTTCGCTCTCCCGCAAGGCGTGCTCGACGCGCTTCCTTTCATCGATCTCTTCCTTTAGATTTTCATTTGCGAAAAAGGAAGATAATGTAACCCCGTTGATCAACCATCCCGTGTAGAGCATTAGTGAGAGGAAAATAAAGCTCATTAAACCGATGATCACATGAATCTGATCCCCAAGTGTTATCGATTTAATGCAGAACGGAACGGCAAGAGGGATGTTGTATAAGAGTATCCCTGAAAAAATGGCGGATTGGGTGCCGACGTTTCCCGAAATTATCCCGGCAAGCACAAGAGCGAGCAACATCTGGTGCGGAAGTGATTGCTCGGGGAAGAGGTATATTCCTGCGGCTCCCCAGATTACGCCCGAGAAGGTGGCGCCGACCAGATGAATTTTGAGCCATTTGTGGTGATCTATTGTGTCGCGTTCTATTTTAAAAAAACTGTATATCAGTTTTATCCGGACAATATAAACCAGGTAGAGAAATACGAGCCATATCGAAATCGTTGTGTGAGAAGTTACCGGCCATTGCACAAAAGCAAGTATTGCGGCAATTATCACCCCTACGTAATAGGATGCTTTTCCGGTCGAAAAGACCGTTTTCAGCTGTTCGTAAAGTATCCTGTCGTTCTTTTCCATTCAATTCTCGTTCATATTGTTTTGAAGGTTTTTAAAGTATCACTGTCAAAATCACATTAAACAGTCTATACGATTGCGAAAAGATAGTCTCAAAGAAGTTACTGTGGCACGCAGTGTTACATGTTACCTGGTTATAGAGCATGGCTGGCCCTGGGAATTATCAGTAATTCCCAGGGCCGGGCCAGGAAAAAAAGCGTTATCGAGGAGCCTGTTCTTGACTCCAGAGGTTTCCTAATACCTGTAATGCTCAGGCTTATACGGTCCTTCAACCGGAACGCCGAGATATTTGGCCTGCTCCTTCGAAAGCGTGTCCAGTTCAACGCCAAGTTTTCCAAGATGAAGCATAGCTACCATCTCGTCGAGTTTCTTCGGAAGAACATAGACCTTGTTTTCGTATTTGTCATGGTGTTCCCAAAGCTCCATTTGAGCGAGAACCTGATTGGTAAACGAGTTTGACATAACGAAGGATGGATGGCCTGTTGCGCATCCGAGGTTTACAAGACGTCCCTCAGCCAGGATGATTATCTCCTTCCCGTTCGGGTAGCGATAGATATCAACCTGCGGCTTTACTTCGATCTTTTCGATATCTTTTCTGTTGTTCAGATATGAGATATCTATTTCAAGATCGAAATGGCCGATGTTGCAGACAATCGCCTTGTCCTTCATGGCATCAAGATGCTTGCCGACGATGACGTCCCTGCATCCGGTTGTAGTAACAAAGATGTCGCCATACGGAGCTACGCTGTCCATTTTCCTCACTTCATACCCTTCCATTGCAGCCTGCAGGGCGCAGATAGGGTCGATCTCTGTCACAATAACTCGCGCGCCAAGCCCTTTCATCGCGTCGGCGGAACCTTTGCCGACGTCGCCGTACCCGGCGATCACGACTACCTTGCCGGCCACCATGATATCGGTAGCGCGCTTGATGCCGTCCGCAAGCGATTCCCTGCAGCCATACTTGTTGTCGAATTTGGATTTTGTAACCGAATCGTTAACGTTTATGGCCGGAATCGGGAGTTTCCCCTCTTCCATCCTTTTGTAAAGGATATGGACGCCGGTGGTTGTCTCTTCGGAGATACCTTTAACCCCTTTTGCGATTTCAGGGTGTTTATCGAGGACTATCGCTGTAAGGTCGCCGCCGTCGTCAAGGATCATATTTAGCGGTCTGGTTTCATCGCCGAAATAGAGCGTCTGGTCGATGCACCATTCGTACTCTTCCTCCGACATCCCTTTCCAGGCGAAGACAGGAATGCCGGCTTTCGCGACAGCCGCCGCGGCGTGATCCTGTGTAGAAAAAATATTGCAGGACGACCACCTTACCTCTGCTCCAAGCTCTGTAAGAGTTTCGATGAGAACGGCGGTCTGAATTGTCATATGAAGACATCCGGCGATCCGAGCCCCCTTGAGAGGTTTTGATTTGCCGTACTGCTCGCGAAGAGCCATCAGGCCCGGCATTTCGGATTCGGCAAGTCTTATTTCTTTTCTCCCCCACTCGGCGAGGGTTATATCTTTAACCTTGTAGTCGGCTGATGCCGTCGTAGCATTTCCCATAAGTGTTTCCTTTAGCAAATCAGGTTATTGTAGGTAGTTAATTGCAATTCCGGCATTTTTAAATGCCGATTCTGCTTTAAAAAGTGAGGTAATTATAATCCTGTGCGGGGGATAACGCAAATTCAATCAGAAAAAAAATAGGCAAAATACGGATTTTTTACGGTTTTTAAAAATAGGCAACTCTTAATTCCTTGACAGGAACGCCCCCGGTAAACAGAATAGATGTTTTGCACCATGTTATGCCCCGGTTGGCATTTGATGTATCGGGATGTTTTGAAAGGATACCGTAATGAAAAAGTTTATTGTTGTGATGCTGTTCGTACTTTCAGCATGCCAGGATCATCACTTCGTACCGTTTGAAAAAGCTGACGGGAAGGAATTTCCGGTAACTGTCGGCGCATCTTCCATGGCTCCGGGGGGGGAGAAACCCGCTTTCGACCATTCAGGCGTGCAGGCGCAAAAGCAGGTAATGACGCAGGGATACCAGAAGGAGCAGGAGCCCGGCCAGATAATCGCTCAAGGGATTCTTGAGCTTGGGCCAACGCTGG
>JAOUMJ010000005.1 GCA_029881495.1 Nitrospinota bacterium
AATGTCAAGAGTTTTATCTATTTCCTGAGTTACATCCAGCGTAATCTTGTCTTGAACGTAGTCATATGACAGATTAGGTGGCAGAGGTTCCGCATAGTTCTTCGATTTCATCTCGTAAGAAAGTTTCATGAGCGTATTGCCAGAATGTTTACCGAATATCCCGGGCCGGTATTTGTGATATAAAATTGGGTTAAGGGTAAGGGACTCGTATGAGATTTTGTAGGGATACTCCAATCCAAATACGTCTACCGATATTTTGTCAGATTGCTTGTAACCGGTTTTAAGTTTAATTTTGGACCGTTTTGACATTCTCTGCAGGTAATCAAATCCAATGTCAGTCGAGATTTCATCAAGGATGGAATATTTTGCATATTTAGTTTCTTCATAATTGTATTCGAAAGTCAGTTCCTTGTTTTTCCTGAGCCTACCCTTCACATCAAGCCCAACAGCGGTTTCCACAAAACTGTCATCTTTTACAATATCCGTATGAGTTCCGTATATCGGATGATTTACAATGCTGTCAGGGCTTTTAAAAACATTTGATTCCTTGCCGTAGAATACTTCCCCGTAAGGTGAAAACTCCAGTTTCCGGACCGAGCGCCGTTTCTTCTTTTTTGTTTTCTTGAGCGTTTCGTTTGTTCCATCCTCATCTTCCCTTGCAAGCGCGGATTCGAATGTAACGGAGACACTCAGCAGGCTGAACATAACTGCCCAGGCGATTAATCTGAATTTTATTGTTTTATCTCCTTTAAAGAATCCATTGCAAGTTTGTAGTTAGAGTCTACTTTAAGAGCCTTTTTGAACTGTATCTCTGCTTCGGATTTGTTGCCTTGCGCAGAAAGGGCAACGCCATACCAATAATATGATTCCGCGACATCGGACTTTTTGGAGATGGACATTTTGTAATATTTTATCGAATCCTCCCAATCGTTCTTCCGGTGGTATGCTCTGGCTAGTTCATAGCTTATTTCTGGATTTTCATTTGTGCTCTTTGTGCCAGAGAGCAGAACGGTTATTGCTTCCTCCTTTTTCCCCAGTTCATTCAGCAACGCAGCTCTTCCCAACCATCCATTCGCAAATTTCGGGGCTAATGCCGTGATTTTTTCATATTCGCTTAGAGCCTCATTATTCCTTTTTAACCTTGCCAACTGAATTGCCAGGTTAAACCGTGCCTTATAGTCATCAGGATTTATCAATAGCGCTTCGCTGAAAAGTTCCTGGGCTTTCCTGTAATCTTTTCTGATAGCATACAAAACGCCAAGATTTTTCCTTGCCTTGTTGTTATCAGGTTCGAGTTCCAGGTTTTTCTTGTAGGCATCCATAGCCTTGCCGTACTGTTTGGATTTCCTGTACATGAGGCCGAGGTTATACCAGGCAGGCGCGTATTTAGGATTAATTTCGACGATCTTTTTATATTCAGCTATTGCTTTGGCTACATCGTGTTCATCCGAATATAACGTCGCGAGGTTCAATCGGGCCTGTATATATCCTGGCTTTTCCTCAATGGCCTTTGAATAGGATAGTATCGCTTTTTCCTTCATCTCCATTTTGGTAAAAACAACACCCTGATTGAACCAGGCCTTGGCGTAACCAGGATTTATATCAGTCGCTTTCGAAAAATAGTCTTGCGCTTTTTTCCAGTCGTTTTGATCCATTGATACAAGTCCAAGGTTGTAATACGCTGACTCATAATCAGGTTTGAGCCTGATGGCTTTGGTATAGGAGTCTGTTGCCTCTTTCAAGTTCCCTGTCCTAGCGTATACTAATCCTCTATTGAGCAATGCCTCCGGATATTTGCCACCTGCTTTATCTATGGCCTGGTTGTAGTATGTGAGCGCTTTATTGTATTCTTTTTTGCTGTACAAAATTCTTGCCATATTGAAATAATCTTCTGCCTGGGCAGAAGCGGCTTTTATGAGCTGGCTGAAAATTTCCTCTGCCTGAATTAATTTATTCTGTTTGTAATAAAGCAATCCTAGGTTATATTTTGGTTCGCGATAGGGAGGGAAATACTTTATGGCTGTCTTATAGCTCTCTTCGGCTAGTTTTTCTTCTCCTTTGGATTTGTATAGCACCCCCAGATTGAAATAGGCTGGAGCATAGTTTGGGCGCAAACCAATAACTTTATTATAGAGTTCCTCTTTTTTCTTTCGCCCCTCCTCGCTGTTAGGTTGCAATATAGCCAGATTCATTCGCGGTTCTATATAGTCAGGTTTAAGGTTGATCGCTTTTGTATAAAATTCCTCAGCCCTATTGGTGTCATCAATTCTTGAATATGCAAGGCCCAAGCTGAAAAAAAGTGAGGCTTTCAAATCTCCGCTACTCAAGCCTACAGCATCATTGAAATATTTGATGGCTTCTTTATAATGATCTTTTTTCAACTGTAACAAACCAAGATAATAATAGGCCATTGCAAAATTTGGTCTGACGGAAATCGCGTTTCCATAGCTCTCTTCCGCCTTGTCCAAATCACCCTGCAATCTGTAGGCCATTCCGAGATTCAGATGCGCCGGAGCGAAATTCTTTTTAGATTTTAGGGAATTTAGAAAATATATTTTCGCCACTTCGAGGTTGTCGAGTTTCATCTCTATTACGCCTGTATAATTCAGGATGTATGGATTGTCTTTATCTTCCGCAAGCGCCTGGGCAAATGCCTGCTTTGCCTCTTCGTATTTCCCTTCAGAATATAAGGTTTTTCCATTTTGGAAATTTATGTTGCTGTCAAGGGCATCATCGTATTCGGTATTCAAATTGGAAATTGATGGTTCATCCAGTTTTAATGGATCATCCGATCCTGGGTTGAAGTTTGATGAGACCTTGATAATTGTAGGTTTGGAACTCATATCAATGGCGATGCTTTGTAAATAAAGTACCACTCCCAAAATGAACAGAAGTATTGCCAAAATCGGCACAAAACTATCTTTTAACAGTTTGTTCATGACAGGTATTCCTTCATCAGGCCTCGCAAGCCCTTTCGGTTGACATTTTGTATTTCGAGGCCTGGGCGAGCATTTATTTCCATTACCTGTACCCCTCTTTCACTGTCGATTACAATATCAACGCCCAGATACTTAAGCGGAACCGCTAGGCTTGAATCCACGCTCATTTTCAGTATCTCATCCCAGAATGGAAGTTGGATCCCTCTCAGGGCAATAGATGAATCGGGATGTTTTTCATAATAGCCATCCTTGTTATAGCCCTCAGTCAGTACCCCTGATTTCATATCGATGCCGATTCCGATTGCTCCCTGATGCAGGTTTGCCTTTCCGTTGGATTTCACTGTTGGTATACGTACCATGCCTATAATTGGAGAGTTATTACAGAGTATGATCCTTATATCCGCAACACCATGCGGGAATATGTTGAGAAATACCTGATGTGAATGAACGCGGTACTCTATCAGCGCTCTGTCCCAAAGGCCGAATGAATAGACTCCGAAAATGATATCCGCAATATGTTTGCGGATCTCGGAGATACCGTATTCCCTCAAGGAAGGGGTGATCCAGCCGTCATCTGACTTTTCAAGAACCAGAATACCGCCCCCTTGTTTTCCTTTCGCAGGTTTAATAACAAATTCTTTCAGCATGTCTATCTTTTCCCAAAGCGAGTTTATCTCTCCCATTCGTGAAAGAATGCAATAGGTCTCAGGTGTCGCAATGTTGCATAAGGCTAGGTGCTCCTTGGTTATTATCTTGTCGTTTGCAATAGGAAAGTGTTCTCTTGGATTCATAGGATATATGAAATCAAGGTTCCTCTGGTTTATTCCCAGCACATTTTCATAAAAATCGGTGATTGATCTTATTGTTAGTTTCATTTTTGGATCAACCACCTAAACCTGTTCAATTCCATAACGCGAATACCAATCCATCTTCCTAGCCATAGGTTTAAAATGATCAACAGGAGAAGGAGCTCCGGGAAAGCCAGAAAAAGCGCTTCCATCGCAAGTGAGTTCATTGCCATATAACAGAACCAAACGACCAAGGTTGTCATCATTACAACTTTCAGGGAGCGTGCGGTTCCTTCCTCAATTTGCAGAATGGCAAACCTTTCCGCCGTGAGAGTCAGTACCGCTATCGGGAAAAGGCTTATATGTGAAAGCTCGAACAGTTTCATTTCCACCCCTGCGACAGTCAAACTAAGCATTACTCCAACGACGAAAATGAGAAGGATGCTCATTTTAGGTGTGTGCAGTACCCCCCATTTGTCCAGAGGGTAGCGTAAAAGGCTAACAACGCCGATAACGATATAAAATCCTACAATGCCCCAGAAAAAACCGGTCTCTCTGCTTGCGGCGGCAATCAGGGCCGGAAGGAATGTTCCGAATGTTTCGAGACCGATAACATTTCTGAATATAACCACAATGAACGCGCCAAGAGGCAGCATGATAATTATCTTGAGAAGACTGACAGGGATACCTATCTGATTGAAAGTTGCCCATACGTTATAAATATTCAGCGGATGTTCTCCAAGCTGGGTGATGAAGTCCGTGCGCGTGGCAAGTCGTTCCCTGATCTTGAAAAAGTAATCGAAGTTTATGTTCGCACTGTGTTTGAAAAGCGCTTCATCGCCACGATAAAGCACAAGATAGTTCTCAGGGATTTCCATGTAATGGTTGTTTAAAGGGTCAAAGGGGATCCAGTACCCATTTACATACGCTTCTACCCACTGATGGCTTATCCGCTTAGTGGTATTCTTCAGGATAAGACCGCCAACCAAGCGTGACGGAATCTTTGCTTTCCTGGCAAGAGCGACAAAAACCCTGCTCTTGCCATTGCACGAACCCTCTCCAAGACTAGCGGCAGTGACCGCGTCTGTGTAGCCTTTAAAAGGCATCGATTTAAGTGAGTATGCGTAATCGAAAATACCCTTTAAAACTTTCGCCGTATTTTTCGTTCTAGGTACATTTTCGTTATATACTTTTTCAATTACGGGGTGTTCTACTTGAATACCATCGGTAGCCACCAGATATTCCTTGAAATCTTCAGGGTAAATACCGGGAATTTGGAGGTCATCATCCAGTTCATACAAAATCCTGTCTGAATGGACGGAAAAGGAGTAGAGAATCTGTTGGGGACCTGTAATGTTTTCACCATACCATCTGGAGATCCTGCCACTATTTTCACTGCTAATCTCAAGCGACATTAAGCCAGAGTTATTAATTTCATCCGAGATGGTCTGGCGTTCATCGGATACAGGAAGATATGTGGAAACTTTTACCGAATCGCCATAGCCATCGAAACTCATGCTGATGTCCACTTCGTATTTCAATTGGGGTATTATGCTCATGAAGCTGTATCCAAGAAACAGCATTTTGTAGGCGATCATCCCTACAGCTGTTACGCAGAGAACAACCATCGTCACGTGCAGACTGAAATCGCTCTTCCTGTTCTGCATCTAAAAACGAGCCTCTCCTGTTAACTTGAGCTTTTCTGAAATCATATCTCTCCCTGTTTATCCGGTTTAGTCGCTTTAATATACTAGATATATGAGGCCCGTTTAAATAGTAATAAACGGGCCGAATATATTCCTAGTTGCAACTATAAGTATGCTTGCCATCGTTCGTTGTAATGCTGTCGATATGCGTTTGAGCCAGCGGCGCACTTGTCCCATTTGGATACTGGGATGTAACAAGACGCATAGCCGCAAGTTCATTAGCGCAATTTTGCTCTCCATGCCAAGTCATGCCAATCTGGTATTGGGTGTTGTCAAGCAGACTGCTCCCAATATATGTGCTGAGAACAAGGTTATATTCCGTTCTAGCCTGTGCGTAATTCGTCTGCTTATGCTCTGATCTACCTATATAGTACCTGGCCCCATCTGCGCTGTCGTAAAGGGGGTATGGATATGTGGAGATGACGTTATTAAAGTCAATGATCGCTTGGGCATAGTTCGCCTCGTCATAATATGTTTTCCCTATTTGATGCGCGGCATTGTCAACCATACTGCTTGAAGGGAAATTTGTCGCGACCTTCGCGTATTCCACCCTTGCGGTGCTGAAATCGGTCGCGGCATTGGCTTTTAATGCGGCATGGGTGGATCTTCCAATGTAATATTGTGCTCCGTCGGCGCTATCGGAGTTTGGATAAGCGGTAATTACCTTGTTGAATTCCGTTATCGCCGGAGTGTAATCCGAGGCGGCATTGTTCCCCAGTTCGTCATAGTAGGTCTTTCCGATCTGGTATTGAGCGTTATCAAGAAGCGTACTCGCTGGATAATTGGTCAATACCGCCTGATATTCGGTACGCGCGGTGGTGAAATCTGTCGCGACATCTACCTGAAGTTGCTGGTGACGGCTTCGACCTATATAGTATTGCGCGGTATCGGCCTTGTCGGAAAGCGGATATAGCGTAACAACTTTTTGAAATTCCGTTTCCGCCTTCGTATAATTATTTTCATCATAGTATGTGTTGCCGACCTGGTGTTGGGCGTTATCAAGAAGCGAGCTTGCCGGATAGTTGTTGATTACGGCCTGATAAGCTGTGCGCGCCGTGGTGAAATCGGTTGCGTTGGCAATACTAAGCTTCTTGTGTATGCATCGGCCAATATTGTATTGGGAAGAATCCGCGTCGTTTGACGTTGAATAAAAATCCAGGATTTTCTGGTACTCCGCAATTGCAGTTGTATATTCCGATGTCGCCCCGGTATTGTCAAAAGCGGCTTTTTTATCATCCCCTAATAGATGATGGGTTTTGGCTATGGCATATTGCGCGTCTGAACGATCATTGGAATTTGGATATGTATCAAGCAGTTTTTGAAACTCCAAAAGTGCCTGCGAATAATTGAGTTCATCCATGTATGTGCGCCCAATCCAATACTGCGCGTTGTCTGCCGTATCACTTGTCGGAAAGTCGGTGATGACTTTGGTCAGCTCGGCTCTGGCATTCAAATAACTTAGGCTTTCAAAATAGGATCTCCCGATATACAGATGTGCGTCATCCACCGTATCCGTTCCGGGGTAACTTGTTACCACTTTATTTAGTTCCGTGATTGCTTTAGGATAGTTATTAATCCTGAAGTATGCTTTTCCTATCTGTAATTGCGCATCGTCTGCCAGGGTACCGTTTGGATATTGTGTAAGCTGCTCGTTGAATTTTGCAATGGCACGAACGAAGTCCCCGTTTGAATACATCGTTTTTGCGGTCTGATAAATCCCGCTCTCTGAAGTATCGGATGCCGTAAGCGCATTATTGCCTTGCCCCCCGCCAGCTGTGCAGCCGATAAGAAATGTAATGGCAAATGAGAGGAGAAGGGTGAAGCGTCCTGCTTTGATAAATTGTTTAAATCTCATAAATGACTCCTTTAATAGATAAGGATTAAAAAAATGCCTAAACACTGAAGTATGGATGTACAAGAATCAAGCCAATACGCGCATGTAAAATAAGAGCCTTAATTACAGTGGCATGAAAGTATCTATGATTAGAGTATGAATCTGTAATACGCCGATAATGAACAATAGGATAAATCTGTGTATGAATAAAAGTAACAAAAATAAGTAAAAGAAGTAATATAAAAACCCACAAGTTATTAGTTTATCATTCAAAGATGAAGGGGATAGAAAGATAAGATAAAGAATGCATAAAGATTGGATAAAGATTCGTAGCCGGAATCCGTTGCGGTTGGCTTTGGTACAGTTCAGTCAGAACTTTAAATCAACCGGTAGAATCAATACATCTAAATATTCGAGCAATTGAATTTCAAATGCAAGTATGCGTTCCTGCGTTGAGGCTGTCAAAATGCGTTTGAGCAGTGCCAATATAAATGGAAGCCGGATAATATGTTAAGAACGTTTCCCAAGCAATTTTTTCGTCAGCGCAGAAGTTTTCAGCATGCAATGCCATTCCGGTATAGTACTGTGCGTTGTCGCAGTAGATGCTTGTGCCGGGACATGACGCAAGTATTAAGCTGTAATCGCTTCTTGCCTCGGGATACTGTAACTGTTTATGCTTTGCACGGCCCGAGTAGTACCGCGCATCGTCAATACTGTCAGACCCAACATAGGTTGCAAGGATGGCGGTAAATTCGGCAAGTGCACTTGCCCAGTTCCCCTCGATGTAGTATGTTTGCCCGATTCGAAACTGCGCATTATCGATCCAGCCGCTTGCAGGGTAGTTTGTTGCGTTAATCTTTGCATATTCCAAACGCGCAGAGTTGAAATCGGTAGCCGCGGCTGCCTGCAATTCACGTTGAACGCTTCGTCCTAAATAGTATTGCGCTCCATCACCGCTGTCATACTGAGGAAAAGGGTAGGTGTCGATCACAGCTTGAAAAGCTAATTTTGCTTGAGCGTATTTAGCTATATCATAATTAGCTTCATCATAATATGTTTTGGCAATCTGATATTCAGCATTGTCTATCATTGAGCTTGCGGGGTAGGTTGTTGCGTTTACCTTTGCATACTCCAAGCGCGCCGGGGCGAGATCTGTGGCCGCACTCGCAAGCAACTCTTGATGAACACTTCGCCCAATATAATACTGCGCGCCGTCGCCGCTATCGTATAATGGGTATGGATAGTTAGTGATAGTTTCCTGAAACTTCATCTTCGCCATGTTGTAGTTCCCCTCGTCGTAGTAGGTATTGCCGATTTGATACTGGGCATTGTCGGCGAGGGTGCTGGAAACATAATTTGTAATGGTCGCAGTATATGCCGCGCGGGCCAAGTCGTAGTTGCCAAGCCTGTGTTCGCACCTGCCGATATAGTACTGGGCTGAATCGGCATCGTTTGATGTCGGATAGTAGGTCAGAACCTTTTGAAATTCAGCTTTGGCAGTTGTATATTCACTCTTCTGGTAATAGGATTTGGCGATACCAAGTTGCGAATCGGAACGGTCATTGGAATTCGGATATGTATCGAGCAGTTTTTGGAACTCCACTATTGCCGTATCGTAAAGCATTTCATCGAAATAGCTGGCACCAATCCAATATTGTGCGTTGTCGGCAGTATCGCTGAATGGATATGCAGTTTTAACTTTCTTCAACTCTGCTCGGGCGGTGCCGTAATCAAGCAGTTTCAGGTACGACTTTCCAATGTGAAGCTGAGCGTCATCCGCTCGAAGATCGCCAGGGTATGTTGAAATTTGAAGTAAGAACTGCGTTATCGCGCCGTTATAATCTGCTGTTTTGTAGAGCGCCAATCCATCCTGAAACATTGTTTCATCCGGGCCGATTGCAGTAGCGGTTTGGGTGGCTGTAGTAGTTGAGGTAACGGTGTTTAAGTCGCCATCAATAACAGCACTCCCGCTATCGAGATTATTATCATCAGTTGTATTACCGGAGAGGTCTTCGAGACTATTGCTGTTCGGCGTAGTGTCAGTATCCGTGGTGGGATCAGTTGCAGTGCTGGATGCAGAGTTTGCGTCAGTGAATGCGAAATTCCCTCCATTGGCTGTACATCCATACAGCATGGGGAGAAACGCAATATGGGAAATAAAGGCAGAGACTAGAACAGCATTCCTCATTCCCAAATTATCTCCTTTTTCATGAAAGACTTTATTGCCAAATTATTCGTAATAATGGTGCAACTGATATAGTTACTTATCCATTAATACGTCACGTTATCATACAAAAAAGTTATTCTAAGATAAACAATTTTATAATATTACCAAAATATTCTTTTTATCTCGTATAGACTTTTTCAAGGAACATTCGAGAAACGTATTAGTAGCGGATAAATGTAGAAAACATGCCTATAATTGGTGAGTAAAATGGTCGGGGCGGCAGGATTCGAACCTGCGTACCCCTGTATTAAGTGATGGTAACTAGCAGAATATAAAGCAGTTACGGGGGCATAAAAGGCCGGTTATATTCCCAGCCAACACCCAGCCAACACTTCAACCCTTTTTGATATTGATAATATTGCCATTGTCAGAGGGGGTAACAGACTGCACACCTTCAACCCCAAGCGCGGCGCTGTCTATATATCTCTGCGTAGTAGAGAGCGATGTATGCCCTGCATACTTCTGCAAGATAATTCCCCCGACCCCTCTTGCGGCGGCTTGAGTAAGCACACTGTGGCGGAAGAGGGCGTATGGAGCGATGTCTATCTCTGCCACTTTTGCCGCCTTTCGGACTATCTTGTATAGCCGGGTCTGCGTGTATGGAGTTCCTGAAGGCAATGTAAATACATAGCTGTTTTTAAGTTTATTTTTGCAGAGTTCCTGCAGTGTTGACAAAAGCTCGGGATGAATGGGGAGTATCACGACACCGCCGGTCTTGGTTCCCTTCTCTTCCATGTATCCATCCCCGCTGAACGCGCGCTGAACCGTCACCGATCCGCAGGGGAAGTTCTGCCTCTTGGAGAAATCCAGATCCATAACCTTCAGCGCTCTCAGCTCGTTAATTCTCATCCCGTGCCTTGCCCCGAACCAGACTATAGGGCGATGATATTCCGGCGTAATGGCGGCGATGATTATATTCTGCGTTTCATAATCGGCCCACTTCACCGCCTTCTTGGGAACCTTAACCGCCGGAAACTTCGGGCAAGTGCTTATGTATTCTCCATCGACTGCCCAGATAAAGAATGTGCGGAGGGAGTCCACAGCGTTCTTCAGGTTTTTATCTTTCCATTTCAGGGGTTCGTCTTTTAAATATATCAGCAGATCGTTAAGGCTGTGCGCCTTGATGCTTCTGATATCGATGTTTTTAAAGTAGGGGATAAAACCTTTTTCAAAATATCTCTTTATGTCGGGATACCATGCAGGGGAAACACGTTCTTTGGTGGCGACCAAATATTTTTCCGCCAGATTTGTAAAGCTCCACTCGTTCTTTCTGCCAGGGAGATACTTCTGGGGATTGTGTTCGGGGCCTCCTTTTTCTTCAACCTCGATTTCACGGCTGATCTTCTCTTGCAGGTCCTTTGCTTGCCGTCTGTTGGCCAGAACGACTCCATGCTCATCTGACGTTATTTCATATCTTTTTTTCTTGTACCGGTAGATTATCCTGTACCGCGCTTCCCCTCTACAGCCATTCTTTCGCGGATAGACATCGCCCCTCATGTTGTCAGTGTACGGTCTGTCTACAACATTTTGCAAGCCGGGGGTGGGATTCATCGTTTACTCTTTTCCATTGGCTTTCCCGGGATTGTCTGTGACATTGTATTTTGGCTGAAACCTCTTTATGAGGTAGGTTTCTGCAGCCCCCAGATACTCTGGGGAGACAGGAATATATGAGAACGAATCGAAGAGTTTTGTTTGTTCTCTAGAATGGCCCGATATACGGTACAAAATATTGATGCTCATCCCGATATAGACGATCTCATCCTTATCCAGCAGAAAATATACGCCGGATATGACGGGCGAATTTAAAATTTTGTTCTTAAGAATAGTCTCTACTGTTAAATTATTCAGAGTGTGATAGCTAATGTCAGATAAAACGTAAGCTCCTGCATGCAAGGCTTCATAGTAGTTGGCAATAAGCGCAGGCTCCCCAAGCGAAGGGCGTTCACTAATAGAATTATATGTATATCGAAAGGTTATGAGTAATGCTGTTAGCCGTGCTTCCCAGAAGGAAATTTTGGAACAGGAGCCAATGCATACTTCATCAATATTGAGCAGGTTGCATCGGCTCCCATCGCGCGACACTTTAAGAATTTGTATATACAGCTTTTCTATGCCTTCTACTCTTACTCCGAATCCATCTATTTCTGTGTCAAAATACGTTTCGTTTGTGTCTTTCCTGCATGGGATATCTGCGACAGCCTCTTTAGTTAGCTTTAAATAGTGAACAGCCCCTCTTTTGTGGACTTTATGTTTTATGTCTAGTAGCTCCAAGTGTGGCTTCCGCAATGCCTCAGACGGCTTTCTTGTAGCAGGAATGTCGTACGTAACGGGGAGCTTGTATTTTGCAGGGTTAAGGGGGACTTTAAATTCCGCTGCGGGTTCAGTGTTTGGCGCGCAACCCACTGGATCCCCGCTTTCGCGAGGATGACAAACAGGGGGGAGGGAGGAGGCGCGGGGAGACGCAGAACCGCATGGAGTTTCCTCACGGGGAGTCGGCGCGATAATGTCGCGCATAGGTGAGGCCGGCTTAGCCGGACAGATATCGCAATGTGGTTTTAAAAATACCCTGTCCGCCGGGAAAAAGCAAGTGGAAAAATGGGGAGTATTCGCATATCCGTATCAGGGGGGTAATCGGGTAAAATGCCGATTGAGGAGGAGTGATGGAAAAGAAGGGAACGATACTTATAGTCGACGATGACGAAACTGTCCGCCACCAGGTGAAGCGGATATTTTCCGCCGAGTACGACATCATCGAGGCGGCGACGGCGGAGGAGGCAAACAGGATAGTACGCCACGGAGCAGGGGACATCCGCCTCATAATTCTGGACTATCTCCTGTCCGACAAGGGGCGGCTGACAGAGACAGGGCTCGATCTGTTTCGGGGATGGGTGAAGGATTGCCCGATGCTTCCGCCGGTGATCATGATGACGGCCTATCCGACGACGAACCTGGCGGCCGAGTTCTCGCATAACTACTCTGGAATAGCGTTTGCCGAAAAGCCTGTTCGCCCGGAGGTGCTGAAAGCGCTGGTTGAGGATTCAATACAGCGGAGCGGACGAGAGATGGAGTGGCGAAACCGGCAGTGCTATGAACTTATCCGCATGAAGGTCGGGGGGAGGATAAAGGACATTCTCCAGTCGATGAGCCCGGCGGTCGAGCGGATAGAGCCGCTACCACTTCGCGATGAGATTCAGCGGGGCCTTGATCGTATAGCCGGCCTGCTTAAATGATCTGATCGAGGATACGGAGATGCTCCATGTTTGGCGAGCGCATGGCCGAGCCCCATTTTTTCGCCGTGACCGGATGAACCCGGCACTTCTCGGCCAGTTGATCCCATGTGAGGCCCGCTTCCTGCCGTCGAGAGTTGATCTCTTCGCCGAGGAGATGGCGGTTTTCCGCGTCGATGTCGACAAGTTTTTTTCTTTTTTTCATATCATGTGTTCCATTCCTCGTTTTCGTCGAAAAGTCTGCTATTGTACCCCCTTTATTATTGCGGAAAAACGGTCTGAAAAATTGTGTAGATTCCCTTGTCCGTCGAATACGTCCGGCAAAATAACCGCCCCGAGAATATTATCTTCGTCGATGAAATCTTGTGCTTGTGGATAATCCGGGAAATCAATAGTATCAGTTTCAGTTATGAGCAATACCCGGTTATATTCAATCAGCCCGTTTTTGGTTAGTATTTCCCATGCGTCTGTTTCTGTAATTTTTCCATGACCAATTAAATCGCATATTTTTTGTATATCGTTCATTTTTTTATCCCCCTTTTTAAAGTTATTGTTTCCTTAATATCCAGAAGGTTTTAATAAATCCCCGTTATCATCTGTCAATTCAAGCCTTGCGGCATCCTCTAACGTGATAACAATCCCCTGCGGATGTTCATATCTCGCAGACAATTTAGAGCCTACCGGGTAGATTGTAGCATCCAACCGAGTGACCACCGAACCATCTGAACAGTGCAATACGGCAACATTCCCATCCTCGTTTATTCGACCGAATATCTCCATTTTCATATCCTCCTTATTAAATGTTTCTCTTTGTCTCTTGGTTACATGATAGCCTAATATGGCTATCATGTCAAGGGGGAAAAATAAAAAAATAATTATTTTTTTTAAAATACTGCGCATATATTTTCACACTTAAAGGTGCGGGGTAACTCTCTGGATTGTGTGTCTGCTTTCCCGTATCCACTTGGGTGACAGTGAACAGATGCGCAATTCCCTGCACACATTACGCCCCTAATAATCCCATAAATATCATAAATATGGAATTTCCCTGCGCATTGACACCCCCATAATTGCATGTACGATATAGTCAGTGGGAAGCAGGGGGAAATAGATTTTTCGTGTAATTTTCGGTACCGTGTGGTATAATAGGGCATAACCGGGGGAGGAGCGAGTTGCTGAAACGAATGCTGAATTGCAGGCTGATCATGGCCATTCGGATCGGCTGGCGCTTTATGGCGTGTCTGGACGAGTACGACCGAAAGGCAGTTCTTACCGTATTGAAAATTGACCGAACTGTAAAAACTTAGCGTATCGTTTCGAGCCACCTTGCGGTTTTTTGTGGGTGAGCGACGGGGAGAAGGTGCAAATCTTCCTATATTCTGTCCGCCCTCAAAAGTTTCCACCTTGTCAAGAAATAGTGTTAATATGTCGATGTAAAGAGATGTCAAGGCGATAACTATTTTAACTATTCTGAAGGAGGTTCTACGCCAATGAACACACCAATGACGTTCAATGTCCTTTTCGAAAAGGATGGCAATGCTTGGGTGGGTCACTGTCTGGAGTTGGATATAGTTTCTTCCAGGGAAGATTTTGAATCCTCTATGGAGGAGATGGGAGATTTAATATCGACGGCGGTAAGCTACGCCTTTGCAAATGACAACTTGGAAAACCTTTACCATCCAGCTCCGCCAGAGATGTGGGAAAAGTTCTATAAGTGTAAGGGCCCAAAGGTAGACTCGCGCAAAGTTTTGGTTGGTCATAACTTCACAGACCCGAATCAAGGCAGGTTTGTACCGCCTGAAATTACGGCGAACGCTTGTTGTGTCGGGTAGCAGGCCTCTAAGACTTCGAGAACTCAAAACCCGCCTGCAAGAGTATGGGGTGAGAATGATGCAAAATCGAGGAAAAGGGTCAGAGATGATTCTTTTAAAACCTGAAATCCCCGGCTCCAACAAAGGAGCCCAATACCCAATTAAAAACCACGGTCCCGGAACTGTAATAGGAGAAGGTACTATAAGTGCCTGCTTAAGGCGCTTTGAGATAAACCCGAAGGATTTCTGGAAATAAAGGCACCTTGGAAGGGATCCGAAACACAGTTTAAGTGTTAATAATTAACAAAACGGCTCTGGTCGGCAGAGTTAAGGTTTCGGTCGTTCTGAATAGACCTTGATAATATCCGCAACCATCTTTTTATCTTTTTCAATTAGCCCCTTGAATGACTCAAAAATAATCTTCTCCTCCGGGGTGACGGCGAGCCGTTCCGGTTCCTCGCCGGTGAGGAGCCATGTCGGGTCGCAGTTTGTAATCTTCACAAGTTTGTAGAGATAGTCAGCATCGGGTTGGCGCCGCCCTTTCTCGTAGTTTAAAACCGTGTTGAAATGCACACCTGTTTTATAGGCGATATCGGACTGGTTAAATCCGGCTTTTTCTCGCGCCTCTTTCAATCGGTCTTTAATATCAGTCATTTATATCCACAAACAAAGGAAACAAAAATAGATAAAAAATATTGACAAACTCATACGCATGTGTGAGTATATATCCATGAAGGTTGTGCAAACGTTCTCTGGGAAAGTTTCGGGGGGGAGAAACTGCGTGGACATCCTTGGTTTGCACAACTCCGGTAAGCACAAAGTAGATCCCCTCCTTTTTCTTTCAATTCTTATTTTTGCCACATTAAAAGTCATACAGACGCACGTCTTTCATCATATCAATTTTTATGTGTTCTTTCCCGTAAGATTTGCTCCTCGATTTTCATCAGCGGGATGGTGTGTGAAGGGCGCGGGGCTCGGCTTCGATTTCGGCCCCGCGTCTGATTATCAATCTATCGCATGGGGGTGTGTATGAAAACTGGTGAAGGAAAAGCCAAAGGAAGTAACGGGAACGGGAACGGCGCAGGAGAGCGGCAGTCGCTCGGGCGCAATGCCATATCGGAATCGCCGGAGCTGGCGGAGGAGGTGCTGAGCCTGACGGGGGATATACAGTCCCTCATGCGCCGACTGATGACAACAAAGAATAGCGAGTTGAAAAGCGCTGTCGAGGCGGAGAGAGCGAGGATCAAGGAGGACGCGGAGCGGATAGTCAACCGTTCGCCTGGTCTCTGCACGGCATTCGCCGACCTGATAGGGAAATCCAAAACTCTTGTCTTGGGGAGCATGAGCCGTTTCACTCAGGCAATGCAGATGCAAGCGTCATGGATAGTTCCCCTCACGCTCTTCTTTAAAGACACAACCCTGCTTGAAGGTATCGCCATGAGGTGCGGATATGGAATACACAAACTGCCGTCACCATCGGACGAGACGAAAGAGGGGCTGATGTTCCGCATGGGGAAATACGTCGGGGAGTCGGGAGTGCTCCTTCAAAAGATGTCGGACGCTCTTGAGGATGGAAAGATCACCGACGCGGAGAAGAGAGAACTGTATGCGGAGGGATGCGTGATAATCCGCCATCTCCTCGAGGTTTTGGAGAGCGTAAAGCTGATCGCCGAAAAGACCGAAGCGGCGCGAGTGCAGAAGGGGGAGGAGTAATCATGGAGCGGATAAAGATATACGATCGTTTCAGGGGTGGAGTGATATACGAAGCAAGCGATAACGCCCGGACTATCAAGGAGGCGGTCGAAGAGGGGGTGGCAAGGGGGGTAAATCTAGCTGGCGCGGATCTGAAAGCCGCTAACCTAGAGGGAGCAGAGCTAAGTTACGCAAACCTTGCGGAAGCAAACCTGTCGATAGCGAACCTTAAGGGGGCGAAGCTATGGAAAGCGGACCTTCGGAAAGCTTCTCTAGAACAGGCGAATCTTGCGGATGTCGATCTTCGTTACGCGCACCTGTTCGGCGCATATCTTGGCGGGGCGAATCTTGTGAGAGCAAAACTTAATGGAGTTACTCTTGCGAGAGTCTACCTTCGGGGGGCGAATTTCGAGGGGGCGACGGGATATTCGGATTCGCTCGATGTGCTGATGGAACTCATCCGCCAGTTCCCGGTAACGACATTCAGCGAACCGGAATGGCGCGCGATAGGGATCATCGCCGTGCACAGTTTCAGCATTAATCGTATTCCTGATCTACCACTATATTTCGATAATGATCTCTATCCTGTATTTGAAAAGCTGGCAGAAAAAGGGTTCGGCGAATGGCTGTATCTATACAAAAAGAAACTGCAAGTACAAGTAATTGAAGTTGCCGGGGCGGTTGAGCGGTCCGGCGTGGGCAGTAACGTGACAGCATTGGAGGAATGAATGATGTCTCATCGTAACGGAGTGTCCGGCTAGGCCGGGCAGGTAACGCAATGGACGACGGACGGTCGACGATCCCTAATATATTAACCCTGCCATTGAGTGGGGTGGTGAAGCGACCGTCTGTCATTGATAACAGAGTATTAATAACGCCCTCCAAAGGGCCGGAGACGTCGGCTGGTAAACTCTCAATAATTCGTGGTGTTTTGGTTCAGATTTGTTTTCATTTTCTTACGGCTCTCCGGCCATTGTTTATAACGTGTTTCAGGGAAATCCCCCCTATGCAACTGGCCGGGAAGGTTGCCCCCATGCACCGACCCGGCCAGCTTTTTACCATCGGCTTGCCTGTCATCCTCGCGGATGCGGGGATCCAGTCGCAGAGGCAACGGGGTGACGGATGAGAAATGACCTTGAACATCAGCATCAGGTAGCCCTCATTAATTGGGCGTCGGCGCACGAGAATAAATATCCGGGTTTGCATCTGCTCCACGCGATACCGAACGGGGGGCACAGGAATAAGGCGACCGCCGGAAAGCTGAAAGCGGAAGGTGTGAAAGCAGGGTTTCCTGATCTTCTGCTCCCGGTACCGCGCGGGGAATATCACTCGCTCTATATAGAAATGAAAAAACCTGTCACGCGATCGAGCGGAAAGGGGAGCATCAGCAAGGCGCAGAGCACGGTGATTGAAGAACTCCGGTCTTTCGGCAACGCGGTTGTCGTCTGTTACGGGTGGATAGAGGCATCCCAGGCGATCATTGATTATTACAAGGGGGCGGGGAGATGAGGCACAGCAGGGATAGTGTCGGCTTTGGGGACCCGCCATCCTCTTGGGAGCCGTATTACATGGACGAGGAGCTGATAGATATCGCGCACTGCGTCACATGCGCGCGAAAAGGTAAACAGGTGAAGGCGACAAACAGGTCGGGCTTATGCGCCGACTGCCTGTACGGGAAGAAGAAGCCGGAGCGGAAGAGGTGCGGGAAATGCCGGAGGCCGTTCATGGGGATGAAATCCCAGGACGACTGCCATCTCTGCACTCATGCTCGCCGTCATGCGTCGGCCCGGTCGGCAAAGAAGAGGTTCTTGGCGAACCACGCGGGGGCAAAAGGATGATAGCAGATATGTGGATGCTGGAAACAGGTATGCCGGGCAGATTGGATATTGCGGAGGTTGCTACCTCTTCGCGCGTGGTCACTCTTGGGAGGGCGATACCTAAGCTCGGCGAAAAGACGAAGCGGAAGATCATAGGAATAATGAAAGAGGCACTGGATCCCCGCGTACGCGAGGATGACAGGGGGGCGGGGAGGCCCAGCCCTTCCCGGTCGAATATTTTTGAAGAAAGGAAAGAGATATGAATGGTGAACAGCAGTATCCCGGTATGGCAGGCGAAATGGAAGAGAAGGGGTCCAGTATAATCGAGTCTGAACTGGTCCAACTGCGTGAAGTTGTTGATACCGGATTAAAAATGGTGGAGGAGTTGGAAAAAAAATTATTCTCGGTACTGTCCCCACGCAAAGGTATACCACTTCCGCCACCTCAAACAGAAAACAAAGATGTTGAAAGAAAATACTCTTTATTCACCGACCAAATAAGATCCTCAAGGAGAGGTGTTCACACAATACTAGAGAGGCTTAAAGGTCTCGCTTCACGGTTAGAGGTTTAACGATGAATTTCAACTGCGGGGATGACGTGGCGAACAGGCGGATGCGGGGCGGCTGACAGTTTCATAGGGAGGTAGAGGCATGGACGAAATAGATTTGATGGTTTTGGTTTCATGGTTGTTTCTCATATTGGAGCTGGTGGTGCTGGCATGGTGACGGCGGAGCAGAAAAGGAAACTGGAAGTGCTGAAGAAAAAATGGAAAGCGGTCTGGAACTTGCCGGAGATAGTGCAGGGGTATGCGCTCTTCGGGATAGAGAAGGCCAGGCGGAGGGTAGTTGGCGAAATTGAGCGACGGGAACGGGCATAAGTGCGCGAGTTGCAACGATACCGGGTGGATAGATGTTTATTTGCGATGCACGTTTTGCGGGTCGTGGGCGGAAAAATGCGAGAGGTTTCAGATGAAAGATAAAACAGACGGAGCGGGGGAGCGGGTGAAGATCAGGGCGATTATAAACGGCGTATATGTAGCGGTTGATGGGCGGGAGTTTTCGCAACGGCTCGGCCAACTGGATAAAGATGATTGTTTGTTCGTCCCCGCAAAGAAGGAGGAGGAGTGATGGGAGAAAAAGTAGATCATCCCTCTCATTACGGGGGCAAAGACAATCCATATGAGGCGATAAAAGTGATCGAGGCATGGAGCCTCGGTTTCAACTTGGGAAATGCGATCAAGTATATTTCACGCGCAGGGAGGAAAGAGGGTTCGCCACCTCGTGAAGATTTAAAAAAAGCGGCGGGGTACCTGGATCGCGAGATTAAAAAGCATGAAAGGACGGGGAAATGAAATTCACAAAGCCATATTTTCTTATCGAAGATGAAATAGACGGGTCAAAGATATTAAATAAATTGGAGCGTGCAGGGCGCACCTGCTACAAGAGCGAAGACCGTATAACCGAAGAATCATCGCCCAAGTTTGTTAAATCGATCCTCGACAGGGGGCATGAGTCGGTTATTGAACATGAATCCGTAAGTGTCCGAATAATATGTGACCGAGGTGTAACCCATGAAATTGTCCGGCACAGGCTTGCCTCGTACTCACAGGAATCTACTAGATACTGCAATTATGGCAAGGCCGATGGTGTTACGTTTGTGATCCCGCCTTTTTTGAGGCAGTTGGAAATAATAGAGCCGGGGGTGAATTACAAACTTGATGACATCATCCAGGTCTTTAAAGAAAGCGCCGTTGACCAAAAAGATGATGTGTCGATTGAATGGTTTGTGGCAATGGCACAAGCTGAAAAGACATATAACAATATGCTGGCACTGGGTATGAGTCCCCAGTATGCGCGTTCAGTTTTGCCAAACAGCTTGAAAACCGAAATCGTCATGTCATGTAACTTGCGCGAGTGGCGCCATTTTTTCAACCTTCGCACAGCAAAAGCGGCGCATCCTCAAATGCGGGAAATCGCCGTTCCACTGTTAAAGGAATTCCAGAATTTAATACCGATTATTTTTGACGATATTGAACCTTTTGAAGGTGAATGAGGTTTGAAATGACGATTGAAATGAATCGTGTGACGGTTGCGGAGCTGGAACGGATGCTCACGCACGGTTACTGGTACCCGGATGTCGGGATGTTCAGTTTGTCGAGCAGGTATCTGATTATCTTCAGCGGGGTGAATTGATGGGGGACGTGTGAAGCTCGGAACCAAGACGCTATTATTCGGTGTCCACCAGGTGGTCATTCATCCGCTGTTGGTGACTATCGCCTGGTGCAAGCTGTATAAATCGTTTCCTTCGTTCAAGGAGCTTGTCTGCATCATCATTCACGACTGGGGATACTGGGGTAAAGCGTCTCTCAAGTGCGAGGACGGCGATCGACATCCTGAACTGGGAGCAAAAATCGCCGGGAAGCTGTTCGGGCCGGAGTGGTCGGATTTCATTCTGGGTCATTCATCTTTTTATATTGTTCGACACCATATCAAAAGGTCGAAGTTGCTGGCACCTGATAAATACTGGCACTGTTTCACGCCGTTTTGGTTTTATCGGTGGCTGTCTGTACCTACCGGGGAGATGAAACATTATCGAGAGCTTGGACATGCCCGTCAGGTAGCGAGATTCGAAGCGAGTGATGAAGAATGGTACGAGGAATTGAAGAGAGCGTCACAGCAGAAGGTAGACAACTGCTATCAGATAGATAAAGAAAGGCTGGCGTAATGGGAAACACAAAAATTGAATGGACGGATGCTACATGGAACCCGGTGACGGGGTGTACGAAGATCTCGGAGGGTTGCAAGAACTGTTATGCGGAGCGGATGGCGACGACCCGGTTATCGAAAATGCCGTCGAGCGGATACAGCCCGGAGGATCCGTTTGCCGTGACGTTGCATTCTGAAAGGTTGAATGAGCCGTTGAAGTGGATGAAACCAAAGATGGTTTTCGTCTGCTCAATGGGGGATATCTTTCATGAAGATGTGCCGTTTGAGTTTATAGCCAGAATCTTTTCAGTAATGGCCTTGAATGAACGGCATATATTTCAGATTTTGACAAAACGACCAGAGCGTATGGCCGAGTTTTTGAAATGGGTAGAAGCTTGTTACGCCAGAATGTTTGAAAATGATGAAGGCTTGCGAGTTTTGCCGAACGTCTGGCTTGGTGTGACCGCTGAGAATCAGGAGCAGGCGGATAAAAGGATCCCGATTCTATTGGATATCCCAGCGGCAAAAAGGTTCGTGAGTATAGAGCCGATGCTGGGGGAGATAGACATAAAGCCGTATATCGGGTTGCGTTCATTGAAATGTAAGTGTGGATACCACTCTGACGAAATGGATCTTGTTCCGCGCGGTCTCTCTAGGGGTAAGGAAAATTTAATCTGCCTTGAGTGTGGATATAGAGCAGAAGAAGGTCCGGTTCTCGACTGGGTGATATGCGGCGGGGAGACGGGGCAAAATGCCAGGCCGATGAATCCTGAATGGGCTCGTTCCGTTCGTGACCAGTGCAAGGAAGCCGGGGTTCCTTTTTTCTTTAAGCAGTGGGGGGAGTGGGGGCTAAATGAATGGACAAACGGGATGTTTCCCGCTCTTGAAGAGTATCGCGGAACGATGCGAGCATTCACCATTGTTGACCATTCGAACCGGACGGAAATAGGAAAAACAACGTATAACGTATTTCCCCTTGTTGGCAATAGCTATGAAACATTAACCCGGGTCGGCAAGAAGAAGGCCGGTTGTCTGCTTGATGGAGTTGAGCATAAGGAGTTTCCACTGGATCCCCGCCTTCGCGAGGATGACAAAGAGGGGGCGGGGAGATGACATCTCTTGAGCGGTTTTTGCTTTACGGAATGGTGTATTTGTGGGTGCTTCGAGGCATGTTCGGTTTTGTTGAAAGTGACATGTTCATAGGCTTTGTGAAGGGCTACAGCGGTAAGACGCCGGTAGAACATGCCCAGCAATTCGGCGAGAAACACCGTCCTTGGTTTAAGCGTGTGTTTTTGTCAAACGACAAAGGGGAGGGGAGATAGGTGCACAGCTGTCCTGAATGCGGTCAGGCGTGTCGCTGCGCCGGTTTTAAGTCCGACCTCGGACCGGAATACGATGAGGAGTGCACCCACTGTCTTGATAGCGATGATGACGGGGAGATGGAAGGATGAGTGAGCAGGAGAAATTCTACGCGTTCCTGAATGAGATGTTGGAGGCGTTCAGGGTTGTCGGTGGTGTGTTCGCCGGTTTGTTTTTGGTTTTCGTGGCGCTGATCGTGTACTGGGGGAACGAAAGAAAAATTAAAGTGCTCATTTCAAAAATAAGGATGAGGATTAAGTGAATGGTAATAGTGCCGAGATCACTTGTATCGAGCTTTGCGCTGGATACTCTGGAATTTCCCTCGGACTTGAACGAGTTATCCCGGGTCTGCGCGTCGTCGCTTACAGCGAGATCGAAGGTTTCGCCTGCGTCAATCTGGGAGAAAAGATGGAACGCGGGTGGCTGGATCCGGCTCCTGTCTTCACGGATCTTAAAGAGTTCCCGGGCGAAGAGTTTCGTGACAAGGTACACCTCATCACTGGCGGATATCCGTGCCAGCCGTTCTCCGCTGCCGGAAAGCGGAAAGGGGAGGACGATCCGCGACATTTATGGCCTCACATTGCACGACTCATCAAGACAGTTCGGCCTGTTTGGGTGTTCCTTGAAAACGTCGAGGGACACGTTACGCTTGGACTCTCCACAGTTGTCAGCGACCTGGGAGAGTTGGGTTATCGAACAACGTGGGGACTATTCAGCGCGTCTGAAGTCGGCGCACCTCACGGACGGAAACGGGTCTTCATTCTTGGGGAACTGGCCGACGATATGCGCCGCTCAGAATCGGAACAGTCGAGGGGCAATAATTCTCAAGGGGACAGCGCACCAAGATCACGGTTCGGCGCTGGGATTGGAGCAGGTGGTAGAGCTTGCCGAAGGGATATTGCCAAAGGAAATGACATCCCCGGAGGAGATACCAGCAGGGCGGAAGAATCTGTGGACGACGGCGGTGAAGCGAGAGATGTGGGCGACACCAAACACACTGGATCATTTACCGGAGAGAAGCCCGGAGGCGTTGCGGCGGCAATTCAATACAACAAGGATTGGGCGGACATCTCCGGCAAATCTTCGGGAACAGATGAACCCTGCAAATTATCCGAGGCAGATGTACCCGACACCTACGGAGCAGGATGCGAAGAACAATGCCGGCCCTTCTCAATTCGAAAGGAACTCGCTCCCGCTGAATGCGTTTGTGACCGTTGGCCAGCAGGACCGGGAGAAGAGCAGTACGGATGGGAGCCGCCGCGAACCACCAAACCATTCGTCCGTATCGCAAACCGACATGGAGGCTTTATCGACGAAGCAAGAGAAGCGGAACAACAGGAAGCTGAATCCTCGATGGGTGGAGACGCTGATGGGTTTGCCGATTGGATGGTGCAGGCCGACAGCCGACAGGATGAACTGCGGATGCTCGGAAACGGGGTCGTACCGGCAACGGCAGCGAGAGCGTGGACAGTTTTGTACGGTCGGATGAGGGAGGGGAGATAGATGGGATTGCCGGGGACATGCCCGCTGTGTGAAAAAGTATTCATGATGGAGCATCCGAAGGAGGTTTGCGACAAGTGCAAAGGGTTCAAGCCGCATCCGCCTGTTATTGCCGAACGGGGGGAGCATGTTTCATCCGTCGTGAAGAGGCGGAATAAATCGCCGGAGAAGCTATACGGGACTTAATGTTGGAGGCGTTCAGGGCGATGAATGTTTTTAAAAAAAGGAGGATCTATGGCAAATGAACAGGAAATAACGTTGGAGAATGTTGGCGGGGGGGTAGCGGCGGAGCTGTTCGCTATCGAACTGGAAAAGGTAGTGGCCAACATCGCTGACCCGAACATCGAGGCGGAAGGGGTGAGGGAGATTACCCTGAAAGTCCGCTTCAAGCCGGACAAACAGCGGAAGACATCGCCGGTGGATATATCCGTATCGTCGAAACTCGCAGGGAGACGGGCGCATTCAGCGATGGCGTATTTCGGGAAGGACCAGACAGGGCGGCCTGTGGTTATAGGCTACAACCCAAATCAGACGACGTTCAACTTCATGCCGGAAGGCGTATCAGCAATAAACGAAAAGAAGGAGGCGAAACATGCTTGAAGAAGCGATGACCTATTTTAGAAATCTGGTGCAGGAGGTAACGCCGGTCGAGGAGGTGGACGGGCGAAAATACAACAACAGCGGCGGATCGCTGAAACCAATCCTTGAACCTTTTCCCGGGGTGATGGGGTTTTCTACGTTGTCCGGTCTGGTAGCCTGGGCGAAAGAGCAGGTGATCGAGATTGAAAAAGAGGGGAAGAGGGAGAAAACCCCGCCTTATTTTGTAGTTGATAGTTTCTGGCGGGTCTCTTTTTATGGGCCGGTTTGCGGGGCGTTCAAGCAACGTCCATTGATAGCCGGAGCCGACCACGTCCACAAACCGTTCCCCTTTGGGCGGGAGCACGATACGGAGGAATTTATAATCGCCCTTCAGGCGAAGTTCATCATGGACGACAACTTGAGAACCTTGCTGAGCCTTGCCAGCCGTGTTGAGGACAAAACAATCATCGGTGCCGAGGATAATGGCATTTCGCAGACGGTCACCGCCAAGAAGAGCGTCGCGACAAGGGAGAATGTGACCCTGCCGAATCCGCTGATGCTGAAACCGTTCTCGACGTTCCCGGAGATAGATCCGCCAGCGAAACCGTATGTCATGCGAGTTAAGGCCGGCCTGAAGTGGGTGCTTTACGAGACGGACGATACCGCATGGGGAGTCGAGGCGACCAAGCGGACGGCGGCATGGATAACGGCGAACTCGGAATTCAAGGTTTACTCGTAAAAATGTTAAGCCAGGGGGGGCATGTTGCCCCCTCGAAAAAAGGAGAGAAATATGGAAGTCGTAGAAAACCGGAAGAGGCCGACAGAAAAAGCCAAGTTCAGTATGCGAGATAACAGAGGGGTCGCCGTGATCGATTGTATCGAATGCGAAAGAGGGCGGCACGGGACAGAGGAGAAGTGTTCCAGTGGTCACCACCTTAAAAAAGGGCGGCAAGGGTGTTGCTGTTCAGGAACCTTGCTAAGCACCTTAACACTGGATTGAAAGGGAAAAGCTACTGGATCCCCGTCTGCACGGGGATGACAGGAAGGGAGGATTAATGGCTAGAAAGTATTTTTGTGACGTGTGCGATACCGAATACGAGGAAGGTTCTCATCTTGTAATAAACACAGGGGGGGATCGCAAGGATATCAGGTTTTCTGATATATGCAGGGAATGCAGGGATACGATTATGGATGCCGTCGCGACGATCGTCAAAAACAAAATTCGGTCCAGCCACGGGATACCTGAGAAGGTAGATATCGAATCGCTTGAAAAGGATATCGAGATCGTATCCTCATAGACAATGAGCAACAGGGAGAGATGAGAGATTGAAAAAGGAAGGACAGGCACCGGCGTTTCAGTTTTATCCGGGTGATTTTTTATCAAATCCGCAGATAACGCTGATGACACCGGAAGAGCGCGGGGGATATATAAACCTGATCTGCTACGCATGGCAGGACGGGGAGTGTTCGTTGCCGAACGACGAGACGCTATTGGCGCGACTGTCCGGTCTGGGTGAAGGGTGGTTGAAGGGGTGTTCAACCGCGATTATGAAAATGTTTGAAGTGGACCCGAACGACAAGACGAAAATCTTTTCAACTTGGCTTCGCGACGAGCGCGAAAAGCAGAGACGACACAGGGAGGCGAGCATACGCGGGGGGAAAAACTCCGTTAAATCAAGGGGATTGGCTCTCAAGGGTACTTCAACCGGGCAGGTTGAAGGGGCGTTGAACCCTTCTTCTTCATCTTCTTCTTCATCTTCAGACTTCAGTCATAAAAAGAAAAATATAAAAAAGGAAAAAAGCATTAACCCGGATTTTGAGAAGTTTTACGAGCTGTATCCGCGCAAGGAGGCAAAAGCCCGGGCGCTAAAAGCATTCGAGCAGTTAAAGCCGGATGAAAAGTTGCTCGGCGTGATACTCACACGTCTGGAACTCCAAGTGAACCGCTGGAGAGCCACCGGTACCGCGTCGGAATTTATCCCCTTGCCTGCAACGTGGCTGAACGGCGAGCGGTGGGAGGACGAGGTTACGAATAAATCCAATTCTGGCGGGAAGAAGCCCGGCGTAAACGGAACAAACGGGGCGGGGCATCGCCAGGTGAGGCCGGAACCTGCCAAAGAGCGAGATAAGGCCGGAGCGTACGATTTATGAAACATGTGGCAGATTACGTAAACCCGTTCCTCAAACGGTTCGAGGAGGTGCAGGCGCGCCACGAGGCGGAGCTGGCGAAGTGCAACCTTTCATGCAGGGTTACCGTGCCGAGCGAGACCCTCAAGAGCGAAGAGCCTGAGATTTTGAAAACCGCGATCGAGGATATCAGGTTCTCGCACAAGGGAAGCTGTGCCGGAGTCGAGGCCGCTGTCGCTGAGATAGAGAAACGGCTTCGCTATCTGAAAAATACCCGGATGGCGGCGTATCTGAAGGCGCAGGGGTTCTCGGAGCGGGACATCAGAGCTGTCCTTTTCTCGCCGCTGAATACACTCTATCCCGCCTGGCAGGCTGTTGATAAATACATGCGGGGGGGGTACGAGGGGCGGAGTTACGGGACGGGTGATTGTCTGATACTCGCCGGACCGCCCGACGCGGGGAAGACATTCGCGGCAGTGTGGGGGGCGGCGCAGATCCGCAAGGGGCAGAGGTATATTTTCTGTTCCGATATCTCGCCCAAACTGCGACACGAGCAGGGGTTTCTGGAATGGATGAGCAAAGCGCCGTTTCTGGTGCTCGACGATTACAACGGAGCGGGGAGCGATCCGCATTTCAACGAGGCGCTGAAAACGGTCTTTCATCATCGCCATGCCGGCAAGTTGGCGACGATAGTGACGACGAACAAGAACATGGAGGATTTCAAGGCGAGCCTGCCGGAGGTGATATTGTCGCGCCTGTCGAAACGCCGGGGTGGCTGGGGCGTATTTGTAGAGGTTGCAGGAAAGGGGGGGGAGTGATGGTAATTGAAGACATGAAATATATTGAATGCCCTGCTTGTGATGGCAAAGGCAGTACCGGTCATATGTTTGCTTGTGGGCAAAGTTCAGAATGGGAAAATGTCGATCTTGGATGCAATCTTGTTTGGCATTTTTGCCCAATGTGCAAGGGGAGGAAGAAACTGCCTTCCGGTCGGGATGGGTGGAAGATAGCAGGTGCTAACATGAGAGAAATTCGAGAAAGCATAAAATACTTTGTCGGTTCTGAGAATGGGCGTTGGTGTTTATCCGGTGATGGCGGCGATGGTTATGAACGGCGAAATCTGACAGTAGGTGAAACGGCCGAATATCATGATATACCGGCCAAGGAATTGCACAAGATGGAGCTTGGGGGAATGGATCTCTCAAAAATTGCGAAATTATATATGCCAATGTACCTCTGGGCCGTAGACAAATGCTCCGTCGAGGGATGCGAATTACCCGGAGACCGTCTCTGTGATTATCCGGTATCAGATGATAAGAGCTGTGATTTTATTGTTTGCGAAGATCATTCGATTGAAATCGGGGTGGATATCCACCTATGCCATGTTCATGTTGAGTTCTACAAAAAAGCAAATGATGCTTCCGGTATGCAAACGACAAGTAAGCTGCTGGGGCATGAGATATCCAGAAAGAGGGGGGAGTGATGAAGTACCGGTATATGATTTCGTTTCAGTGCCCCCGGGTAGACGGCTCCGACATAGTTTACCGATGCGCCGAGTTGACCGCTGAAAACCCTATTCTCAGGGTGGCAGATTTCCGAGAAGGGTTATCTCAACTACATCCAGAACTTGATATCCCCCATTTTGTGCCGACGTATTTTGCTTTGCTGGAAAAAATCCCTAGTCGAGCCGAGAAGGTGGGCTATTACGTCTATTATTGCATCGTGGTTATGTTGTTTCTGTGGTTGGTAATTCATTTGGGGGGGGAGTGATGAGTAAAATATATAAAGTAAGCGAATGCAATAGGTGTCCTGATTTTGTCCGTTGTCGGCATCTTAGGTGTCAGACAGGATTTAAAGTTGGCAGGATTCATCCTGATTGCCCCCTTCCCGATGATACCAGCGAGAGCGAAACTAATAGTAGCAGTGAAGAAATTGTATCACTAAGAATGCAACTATCAAAGATGCGAATAGCGAACAAGGAAGAGACCGACCAACTGAAAGCACAGGTGGCAGTGTTGCATGATATAGCCTCTAGCCTGCTGGAAAAGGTAGAAGAAAATGAGATAAATAGCGACTATCTGATATATAACCGCAAAATTAACGAATTGCCTAAAACTGCTATCGAATACATGGAAGAGTATCGGCGGCTAAAAGACGAGATAACAACTATGGCAGATCGCAATCGTGCTTTGATTAGTGTAGTGGATAAGATGGAAGAGGTGTTAAAAAATGTTCTTAGGCGTGTAGAACCTCACTCAATAATTAAGGGCGACGATTCTTATTCTTTGTCAATGGGCATTGCCCAGACAATAACGGAGGCATTGAAAGATGTATAGGTCAAACCGTCACGAGTCCAGCGTCTGCTTAGCGTGTAAGCATGAAGATTTTAATGAGAATTTTAATCACGGTATCGCCGATACGGGAGACTATAGTGTGAGCTGTCCCAAGTGTGACGCCGGTGAAACAATGATATCAGATATTGATTATTTGAGTTTCGGCCCGTTTGAGGTGGGGAGAAAGATATGAAAGGTAAGGCACCGGGGGGCGGGGCGTTCGAGGTGTTTTTATATACTGGTATGGTAGGTGCGTTGCTAGGCTCGGGGGAATTTCTAATGGCTATGATGATGTTCATGGTCTATCTCTATTTTCTCGCAAATATGATCGTTCAATCACTTAAACAGGCACTGGCTCCCCGCGTTCGCGAGGATGACAAGAAGGGTGAGGCATTGAACGCGCCTGATGGCGCACCACAGACTGAAGTCTATGCTACCAAAACGGGAAGCGGGGATGACAGGGCGGAAGGGATGCAGGATGGATAAAATAAAAATCGAAACTGATGGGCAGAGGACGAACATAACATACGGTGGAAAACCCGTGAAGCATATTACCAAAGCGGTGATTGAAATGACTCCCAGAACCAAGACGCTCACATTGACGGTTGACGACCTTTTTGACCTGGATGCAGAGTTCCCGCCGGAGTTTTGCCGGATAGTGAAAGAGAAGACAGTTGAAATAAAGGGGGAAGGGGGATGAGATGTGAGAACTGCGACGAGTACGACATAGAGCCTTTGGCATGTGATCCGACGGATCCATACTGTCACGGCGTGGATGACTATCTGAAGAGAGAAGAAGCCGGAGAGGTTATTCCTGCGAGCGGCTGTCCGAAAAAAGCTGTGGAGGTAAAAGTAAAAACGACTCCACCGCCGGAAGGGCGGTATTGCATCCGTGACACGATAGACCGGAGGGAGATATGCGAGAGGTATCTGTACAGCACCCATAGAGATGAAATATTTTGCGGCAAACCGCGTGACGGGAAGTATTTGGCGATTGAGCATGAAAAAACATTCGGTCGCCGTCCGCTCAAAATCAGGGAGTGTTTAGAGGAGACGACAAAGCAACTGGATCCCCGCGTTCGCGAGGATGACAAAGAGGGGGATAACGATGAACGGGGAGAATGAGCAGGTGCAGGGGGGGGCGGCGGAAGGGCGGAGATTTATCGGCGTGACCGCCGTGGCAAAGCGCTGGGATGTCTCCGAAAGCACTGTTCGCCGTCGCCTGGAAGAAGGGTATCTTCGCGCGCTCAAGGTGGGGCGGCTCTATAAAATACTGCTGTCATCGGTTCACGAATACGAAAAGAACAACATGAACTGCTAGTTTGCCCCTCCTCTGTTCCTTCTTTAGCATCTATAGCCCCGCAAGCGTCACAACGACCGCTAATTAATTCAAATTCGTCATATCCTATAGCCAATTATAGCAACAGACATTAACCAGAGACCGGGAACTGCAAAATGAAATGATCAAACAACAGGGGTTACGAGGTTGGATGCGGAACAAGTCGATGCGATAGCCGAAGCACTATATAAAAAGTTCGAAGAGCGCGGCGCTTCTCGCGCCTACGTCAGCGCTTCTACAGGAATCCCCAACTGCTTTTTCTACACTCCTAAAGACAACATCCTCATCGGTGTGAAACGAATCCTCTGGTACATGGTCATTGCCGCCGCCGCCGGAGTGGTACTGCTCCTCAAATCGCCACGCGAGGTCTGGCACATCCTGACGGGGAACTGATGATAATCATCCATCACGACGACTATGACGGGCGATGCTCTGCCGCGCTGGTGAAGCTGAAACATCCAGGAGCGAGGCTTCACGCCATCGACTACAAGGACAACTTCCCGATACAGTCCATAGCCGACAAGGAAGAGGTATGGCTCCTTGATTATTGTCCGCAAGGGGCGCTGGAGCTCGATTTCCTCCTAGCCAAAACATACAACGTGACATGGATAGACCATCACAACACCGCTCACCTGAAAAAACTTCCAGGCTTTCATGTGCTTCAGCGTCGTGCCGTGTCGCGCGACACCAGCAAGAGCGCCGCCCTGCTCACATGGGAGCATCTATACCCCGATGCGGAAGCTCCGCAATTCGTGCAGTTGATAAACGATTTTGACCTTTTCAAATTCGCCTACGGGGAGGCAACGACGCATTTTATTGCCGGTATCTCTGCCGAAGATACCGCCGCCGATTCGCCGCTGTGGGGGAAGCTGATGAATGACGATTACCTGTTCAAGAAGATCATTCACAACGGGAAGATCATAAACCGCGCCTCCGTGATGGCGGGGAGTGAGTATCTCGGCAGGTGGGGGTATGAGACGGTATTTGAAAACCACATTTCGATAGCCTGCAACATGGGGCGGCCCGTGAATGATCTGTTCGCGGGGGTACGCAACAAGTATCCGGTGATGATCGCGTACGCTTATGACGGGGAGAAATACTCAGTCTCTCTCTACACGACCGATCCTGATATAGACGTTTCCGAGATAGCGGCGAAGTATGGCGGCGGGGGACATCGAGGGGCGGCAGGGTTCATCTGTGCCGAGTTGCCGTTTAAAAAATTCCAAATTCAATACAACTAGGGGAGAAGCGATGAAGATATGTATTGATCCAGGTCACGGCGGTTCTGCTTTAGGGGCAGTTGGTCCCGGGGGAACATTCGAGAAGGACATCAATCTATCGGTTGCTCTCTACCTCTCTATGGGTCTACGCGCATTCGGGCACACTGTGGAGCTCACTCGGTCGGACGATTCCACCGTCTCTCTACAGGAGCGTTGCGCGATTGCCAATGACTTTTCGGCTGACCTCTTTCTATCCATCCACTGCAACGCGAATGAAGATAGAACCGTCACGGGTATCGAGTGTTATACCACCAAAGGGGAGACCGAATCGGATCGCTGGGCGGAATTGATTAAAGCCTCGCTTATGGAGCACTTCCCGGGTCACAAGGATTTTGCGGGTAAGGGTTTGTCGGAAGAGAATTTCTACGTTCTCAAGCATACGCGTATGCCAGCCGTTCTGGTAGAGCTCGAATTCATTTCAAATCCTGAAATGGAGCAGGTCTTGAAAGAGAAGGACTCCGTCTTCGCCTCGGCGATAATCGCCGCGATGCCGCTAAACAGGGGTGAAGAGTGAAACATAACTTCAAATCAAAGGAGAAAGGGAGGTAACGACATGGATATAGCAGTGATTGTTTCTATTTTAAAGCCGATTATAGCATCTGCGCTTTCAGGTATGGGAGCGGGGTTCATAATCAGCATGAAAAAACTTGTGAAGGAGGACAGGCCGGAAAGGTTCAACCTGGCGAAGCTCTTCTCTACCGGTGCGGTCGGTATGCTCCTCGGCGTTCTCGCCTATGCGCAGGGGTACGACCTGACAATGGCAAACTACGACAGCTATCTCGCGGCAAACGCTCTTGCGGTAATGATGGCGCAATCGGTCTGGGAATTCGGCGTACGCATTTACGACCGATGGAAATCAGGTAAGGCGATACTCTGATGAAACGGCTCATCCTCGCGGTGCTGGTGTCGGTCACGCTGGAGGTGTTCAACGTCTCCATATACCTGATAAAGAAACTGAAGCATTTCCTTCTGCTCGTTATCGTGCTCTCCATAACATCCCCTTCGTCTGCATCCGCGTTCTGCTTCAAGAAGGCGGGGGAGATGTACGACATCGACCCGGCGTTCCTGAAAGCTATCGCCGTTACAGAATCGTCGCTCGATCCGAATGCCGTGAGGTGCGACGAGGACGGATTCAACTGCGACCGGTCTCTCATGCAGATAAACGACCAGTGGGCAGATCTCGCTCCGGATGAATATGAACAGGCGATGTCATCCCCGTGCGATAACGTCCTCTTCGGCACGAAGATATTGAGCGAGTGCCTTGAGAAGTATGGGCGCACCCCGCGCGGGACCGGGTGCTACAACGTCGGATATATCACAACCAAGGGGAAAGAGCGCGCGGCAATGAGATACGCGCTTCGGGTCTATAGGAATTACGGCATTCTACAAGGAGGCTGAATCATGGATCATTACGTCGGAAAGAAATTGGGAGAAGAGATAAGGCAGATCATATTGGCATTCTTTTTCGTGCTCGCCATGATGCTCGGACATTGCGGAAGCCCTGCGTTTGCGGAGGGGTCTGCCGCGCCCGTGCAGGAGTATGTCGAGGTCGAGGGGGTGGAAGGGCCGGAGCTTGAGAAGGCATGGGTCGTCGCGCCGTACCTGGTCGTCACATCACCTAAAAATTATCCAGACCTGAACGATCACCGAACGGGGAAGTTTCGAGGGAAGGAGCTGTTTCACCTCTTCACGAACCCGAAGAAGGGGCTGAAGGCGTATCTGGTGATAGATGAAGACGTGAACATGGAACTCTCGGACGGTCTGCCGAACGAGATAAAGGAGACCGTATGGCACCTCGTGAGACTTACGAACCGGCTACTTAACGAGGTGGGGAGCAGGACGGCATTGCGCGATGAAATTCAGATAGAGCGTCGCCAGCTCGTCCTCGATAAGCATATGGAGCACAACTGCCCGATGCAACACGCCCCCTCCGGCGATGGGAGCATCTGAAGAGCATGGCAGGAACCTTTGTCAAAGTAGACGATGCGGCTGTAAGGAAGATGCTGAAGTCTTTCCCAAAGACTGCCAAGACATCGGCACGCCTGGCGATCAATACAACGCTCCGCCACGCAAAGACGAAGATAACCAAATCAGACGGAGTCATAAGGCAAAAGCGGAAGATCAAAACAAAGAAGCTGAAAGATAACATATTGATCCTCACCGCTACCGGAGCGAAGTTGTTAGGCAAATTGTTCTCAAGGAGAAGTCCCGTCTCGCTCATTTATTACGGGGCTCGGCAAACAAGGACAGGTGTATCAATCAACGTAACAGGAACCCGCAAGGTTATTAAGCATGCCTTCATCACTACGATAGGCGGGAATAAAGGAGTGTATACGCGAAAGGCCGACGAACACGGGAAGAGAGTGGGGCGGATGCCGATCTGGAAGCTATACAGCACAGCTGTAGATGAGGCGTTTGATACGGATGCCGTGAGGCGGGGCTTTGAGATAGCGGCTCGTAAGTTTGCCCCGGAGTTTTTTCGTCAGATGAAATGGCGCTTGCAAAAGGATGGTTGGATATTGAGAGGAACCTCGAACGTTGTAGATACCGTCTCCTCCTCATTCAACAAGTAGTCAAGGTGAGGATATACAGTGATAATAATAGCACTCAAGGTACTCCCAGCGCCTCCTGCAAAGCGGGTGCGCAGAGGCGCGGAAAGTGGCTAGGTGTAAGCATTTGAAAAGTCATTTCGTTTCGTTTGGGAAAACAGATGAAAGAAGGAAAGGGTAACAGTAATTGAAGAATGGGTTTGGCAAAGCATTGCACGTTAAAGGATCTGATGGAGTGGACCGGGTACACGGACCGGCGCATTCAGCAACTTGTGGACGAAGGGGTTGTCAGGAGAGAAGGGCGCGGTAAGTACCTGCTTGCTGAATCTCTGACGGGACTGTTCCGTCATATAGAGATGCAGGCTAAGGCAGGAGACAAGGAGACCTTAACTGAAGCGGAGATCAGATACAAAACCGCGAAGGCGGAAGAGACTGAATTCAAACTAGAGGTTGATAAAGGAAATTACTTTTACAAAGAGGATGTCCGACTTGCTGTATCGAACATGCTATCAACATTCATCGCCCACATGCGCGCCTTGCCAACCAAGATGGCAATCCGCCTCGACGGATTGCCAAAAACTGAGATAAAGAAGGAGCTGGAATTTGGCATCCGTGACTGCACCGACGAACTCCGAGAACTTGCTATCGCCCCTGAAAGAGGTCGAAAGGTTCCTCGCCGAAATAGCAAACGAAGTTCTAAGGATTCCGCCTCGGCGAAATCTTAGCGAATGGGCAGATAACTACGCGTTCCTTTCCGGCGATAGCGCCAGCGTCGGCAAGTGGCGAACCCTGCCATATCAGAAGGGGATAATGGACGCTATTACAGATCCGTCTGTCGAGCGTGTGACGGTGATGAAAGCGGCGCGCGTCGGCTATACGAAAATCATCAATAACACGATCGCCTATTACGTTGCCGAAGATCCCTGCCCGATACTGGTAGTACAGCCGACCGTGAACGACGCGCAGGATTACAGCAAGGAAGAGATTGCCTCCATGATCGCCGACACGCCGATACTTCGCGAACTGTTCCCATCGCCCAAGGCGAAAGATTCCGGCAACACGATTGAAAAGAAGGTTTTCCCCGGCGGGTCACTTCGCCTCATCGGAGCGAACAGCGCGACGGGCTTCCGCCGAATATCCATCCGGGTACTTATCTTCGACGAGACAGACGGCTACCCGCCGACAGCGGGGTCTGAGGGTGACCAGATAAAGCTGGGTGAACAGCGCACTTTATGGTTTCCAGACAGGAAAATCATCGCCGGTTCAACGCCGACCGAAAAGGGTAATTCGAAGATCGAGAAACTCTTTGCGAAATCCGACCAGCGTTATTACTTCGTACCCTGTCCGCATTGCGAGAAGTTTCAGGTGCTGAAATTCTCCGACACGCAATACAGCGGGGAGATATCGAGCTCCATCAAATACGCTTTCATGTCGTGGGATAAGGACGCGGACGGGAAACCACTGCCGGAGACGGCCCATTTCACATGTTGTCATTGCGGATGCGTCATTGAAGAGAAGGATAAACGGTGGATGCTGGATCGAGGTGAATGGCGAGCGACCAAGCCTTTCACAGGTCACGCTGGTTTTCATATATGGGCGGCGTATTCGGTCTCGCCGAATGCGACATGGGCCCAGCTTGTCTCGGAGTTCCTCGACTGCAAAAACAACCCAGAGGAGTTGCAGACGTTCGTCAATACAGTTCTCGGCGAAGTGTGGGAAGAGCAAGGTGAGAAGGTGAGCGAGCATGTTCTCCTGTCCCGCCGCGAGGAGTATGCAGCGGAAGTTCCCGCCGGAGCTCTGGTATTGACGGCCGCTGTTGACGTTCAGGGCGACCGTCTGGAAATGGAGGTTGTCGGGTGGGGGATGTACGAAGAATCGTGGGGCATCGCGCGGAAGGTCATCTATGGAGATCCTACGCAACAACAGGTTTGGGAAGAACTCGACAAGGAGTTGCTGAGGACATACCGTCATGAATCTGGAACGGATCTGACTATCTCGGCGGTAGGAATAGACACCAGATACCAAACGGATTATGTATATTCGTTTGTCCGCCCTCGTATGTCCCGTCGTATTTACGCGCTGATGGGGGTAGGTCGCCCAGGTTATCCGATAGCAGGAAGCCCACAGCAGAAGAAAACCGGTCGCAACCGCCGTCCCGTTCCGATATGGCTCGTCGGCACGTTCCAGGCGAAAGGGCTTATCTATTCGCGATTGAAAGTAACCAACCCCGGCGCTGGATATTGTCACTTCCCGATGTGGTATGATGAGGAATATTTTGCTCAAGTGACCGCTGAGAAGATGGTTACTAGGTACAAGAAAGGATTTGCCCACAAGGAATGGGTACAGATCCGGTCTCGCAACGAAGCCCTTGATATCCGCGTCTACAATCTCGCCGTATTGCGGATCCTCAATCCCGATTATCGCGCCCTTGCCGTTTATCTCGGGCAGTCTACCGATCCGCTCCCTCCTCGTCGTGGCGGTCGTCGCGTCATCAGCCGGGGGATATCGGGATGAAGCGAAAGCGACGCGTGATCTCGACCGGCGTGATAGCGCGAACGCTCTGCGTCACCGATCGACGGGCGCGCCAGATAGTGACCGAAGAGGTGAGCAAAGGGAATCTGGAAGCCGCCCCGCGCGTAGGGAACGGCTGGTACCGGGTCTTTTCGGACAGTTTTCATTCATGGCTGGAAACAAAACAGGCCGGAATATGAAAATAATTAAAAAAAGCGGAAATACCGGAAACACGCCTCTATTTATTCTTGACAAAATGTAAACCATGGCAGGAATAACGCTCGAACAGGCAGAAGCAAAATTGGCCGAATGGATGGCCGCCGACACGGCTGTCGCAAGCGGACAGGCGTACTCGGTCGCCGGTCGTTCGCTTAATCGCGCCGACGCTGCGCAGATCCGTGAAAACATCACCTATTGGAACGCACAAGTCAATAAACTTTCAAAAGGTAGCGGTGGCATCCGCATACGGGGAGGCACTCCGCTATGAGCCCCGCTGAAATGGAAAAGAGGCTGAGCGAAGCGGCAAAGGGTAACCTCCTCGACCGCGCGATAAAGGCGTTTGACCCGGTAAGAGGCAAGGCCCGGATGCAGGCCCGGATGCAGATGGCGGCTGCCGAGTCGTCAACGACCGCCTATGTCGGCGCGTCGCGCACACGAAGACAGCTTAGCTCGTGGAAACCCCTTGGAGGGGATGCCGACACCGACCTCATGGGTGAGTTGCCGACCCTTCGTGAGAGATCCCGCGATATGATCCGCAATATACCTCTTGCCACCGGCGCGGTCGGCACGGTCTGCACAAACGCGGTCGGGCCGGGCTTGAAACCACAGTCAAGGATAGACCGCGACTATCTAGGCATGACCGAAGAAGATGCCGACGCTTTTGAGCGGAACGTCGAGCGCGAATGGAAACTCTTCTCCTCGCAGTGCGATTACGGTCGCGCCCTCAATCACGGCGCATTGCAGTTCCTTGCTTTCCGTTCCGTTCTTGAGAACGGCGATTCATTCGTCAACATGCCATATATCAAACGCCCGGGCGATACCTACGGTCTGAAACTTCAGCTGATAGAAGCCGACCGAGTATCAAATCCGAACAGGCAGAGAGACACCGACACGCTGGTCGGCGGGGTAGAGAAGGATACAACCGGCGCACCTGTCGCCTATTACGTTTCCAAGAACCATCCTGGCAAAGCCTACGGTTCGACGAAGGGCGAATGGGTGAAGGTAGACGCGTTCACGAATACAGGTCGCCGCAACATGCTTCACCTCTACCAGATGGAGCGTATAGCGCAGTCGCGCGGTATTCCGTATCTCACGCCGGTAATGGAGACGTTGAAGATGCTCGGGAAGTACACCGACGGCGAGCTGATGGCCGCCGTCATATCGTCATACTTCACGGTCATTCTAAGGGACAAGGACGGCAACGAAATGGATCCGATGAAACCGGAAACGGAAACAAAAGCAAAGGGGACCGATGAGGATTTCAAGCTCGCCCCCGGTGCCATCCTCTCCGTTGGCGAAGGGCAGGGTGTCGATGTTGTCAATCCGGGTCGACCGAACACGGCATTCGATCAGTTCGTCATGTCGATGGCGCGCCAGATAGGAGCCGGTCTCCACCAGCCGTATGAAGTCCTGATAAAACACTTTACCGCCTCATACTCAGCTTCGCGCGGCGCGCTTCTTGAGGCGTGGACGTTCTATAAAAAAATGAGGCACTTCCTTGTAACCTCCTTCTGCCAGCCGACATACGAAGCGTTCTTTTATGAAGCGGTAGCTAATGGGCGAATCATAGCCCCCGGTTTTTTCAATGATCCGCTCATCCGACAGGCGTATCTCGGCACCGAATGGATAGGTCCGGCAATGGGGCAGATAGATCCGCTGAAAGAGGTCAATGCCGCCGAGAAGAGGCTCGATATAGGCATGACGACCTTGTCGCAGGAAACAGCTTCCTACAACGGAGGGGATTGGGACCTGAACCATCCGCAACAGGTAAAGGAGAGAAAAAAGAGGCTCGAAGGCGGTTTGATATCGGAAAAGATACCACCGACAGACATAAACACTAACCGCGAACCGGATAACTCTTCCGGCTCGGATTCTGACAGGGAGGACGGTAAATGAAACTTCTAAAAATCCTGGGTACGCCATGGGGGATAAAAAGAGAAAAGTACGAGGAGATAATCAAAACCTATTCCGGTATCATGGCTGGCCCGAAAATAGCCCTTGATGGTCTGTTCGGTGTATTGAAACAGCCCCTGCCATCAGATTATTCAATCGAAAACGGCATCGCCGTTATCGCTCTTGAAGATGTTCTTCTTAAGAAATATTCCGTGTTCATGGGCATCTTCGGCGGGACATCCACGGAAATAGTGCGTGAACAATTCAAACATGCATTGGCGAACAAGGATGTGAATAAAATCGTCCTGAAAATAGATAGCCCCGGCGGGACTGTCGACGGAACGCAGGATCTGGCAAAGCTTATTTATGATTCTCGCGGCATCAAGCCGATTGTTTCGTTTGTAGATGGAATGATGCATTCGGCGGCAACATGGGTAGGTACATCCGCCGACCGAGTTGTGATTTCAAACGAAACCTGCGATATCGGCGGGATAGGCGTGGTTACAGCACACATGGATATTTCTGAATTCGAAAAGAAACTGGGAGTGAAAACCACCGAGATATATGCCGGTAAATACAAGCGCATCAATTCTTACTATAAACCTTTAAGTGCGGAAGGAAAGCAGGAGCTTCAGGATGCGGTCGATTACCTCTATTCCGTATTTGTAGAAAATATCGCGCAAAACCGTGGAGTTAGTACCGATGTTGTCTTGGAAAATATGGCCGATGGACGTGGCTTCATCGGGAAACAGGCAATAGAAGCCGGTCTCGTGGACAGTGTGTCTTCGTTCGACCGGTTAATGGAAGAATTGGCAGGGAGTGCTTCTGCCGCAAAACCGAATGCAAAGGTAAGTGGTACCGATGCTCAAACAAAAGGAAAGGAAAGGATGATGGATAAAGACAAATTGAAAGCCGACCATCCCGAACTCTACGCCGCAGTGTTGGCGGAGGGGAAGGAGCAGGCAAAGGCGGAACATCTACCAATGACTTTGGAATCTACCGCCATATCGGCGAAGGGGGTAGCGGAAGACTATCCCGCGATAGCCAAGGAGTTGAGCGAAGCGGGGATGAAAGCCGAGCGCGATCGCGTCACGGCAATTATGGCGGTTCCCGCTCTCGGTCATGGCGATATCGTCGCCTCCTGCCTGAAGGACGGCAAGAGCGCGGACGAATGCGCCTCACTGATACTGAAAGCGGAAGCGAAATCAAGGTCGGATGTACTGGCCGACCTTCAGCAGAACTCGCCATCCGCGCTTCCACAACCTGCTTCCGACGCGGAGACCGCGAAGGTGGGAGGAACAACGGAAGAGCAGGCAAAAGCGGCTTGGGACAAGGACGAAAAACTTCATGCAGAATTTTCGTCATTCGAGTCCTATCTCGCCTATGTAAAGGCGGATAAAGGCGGACAGTCCAAGATTTTCAAAGGAGGTAAATAATGGCTACAAGAGCAAGCGATCTCGCTCGCCCCTTCGAGTTGGGGGATATCAACGAACTTCCCGTTCTCGCTACTGACATCATATACGAAGGGTCGGCTGTAGGCGATAACGGCTCAGGATATGCTCGCCCCCTCGTAGCGGGTGATCCTTTCCGTGGTTTCGCTGAAAGGAAGGTGGACAATTCCACCGGCGCGGCAGGGGACAAGAACATCCGTGTCCTCACCCGTGGTCTGGTACAGCTATCTATCGGCTCGCTGGCAATCACGGATGTAGGTAAGGATGTGTATGCTTCCGATGACGACACCTTCACCTTGACGCAAGGGAGCAACACACGCATCGGGTATGTATACAGGTTCGTTTCTTCCGGCGTCGGCATTGTCGCCTTTTCCGCAAACAGTGGAGTAGAAGCAGAACTGACAGATAGTACCACAGGCACGGCTGATGGAACGGTTGCGGACGTTGGCGGAGCGTTCAGCCAGGCGACGCTTAACAACAATTTTGCCGATATCATCGCGAAGGTGAATTACCTTCTGCGCCGCATCGGTCAGTAAGGGGGTATGAAATGAAAAAAATAATAATCTTGTTTCTTGCACTGTTTGCGGGGTGGTTGACCTCCACGCCGTATGAGCCCGTTATGTCGGCTGACGGCGCATTGTATGCCCTTCCAATCATAGGTATGGGAACAGCAGGGCTGTCAAGCCGCGCGATAATCGGCGAGTTCTATGCCCGGCTATCGCAGAACATCGGCACGAGCTGGATAGATCCAATTTCGATGCTGTTCACTTCCGATCAGGCTTCCGAGAATTACAAGTGGCTGGGTATGGCTCCTGCCATGAGGGAGTGGGTCGGCGGTCGACAGGCGAAAGGTTTCCGTGAAAATGGAATAACGATTGAGAACAAGGAATACGAAGCCACGCTGGAAGTTCTTGTGTCAGAGTTACGCAGGGATAAAACCGGTCAAGTGCTCACCCGGATAAGGGACCTTGCGGACAGAACTAACGCTCACTGGGCGAAACTTCTTTCCGCTCTTGTAATTAATGGCGAATCTTCTCTCTGCTATGACGGTCAGTATTTCTTTGATACCGACCATTCCGAGGGTGATAGTGGTACGCAGTCGAACGACATTACGTCGGATGTAGCCACAACCACAGCGCCGACCGCGGCGGAGATGGAGAAGGCTATCCTTGCTGGTGTTGCACAAATACTCGGTTTCAAGGACGACCAGGGCGAACCGATGAACGAGGAAGCAACATCTTTCAGGGTGATGGTTCCCGTCCCATTCATGGCATCGGCTGCCGCCGCCATAAAGAATCCGGTTATCGTGGATGGTTCCGGTTCCAGAACGAACACCATAACGAACATCGGAGGATTTAACATCGCTCTTGATGTCAATGCGCGCCTTTCCTGGACCGACAGGTTTTCGATATTCCGCGCCGATGGCAACGTAAAACCGTTCATCCGCCAGCAGGAGGAAGACGTAGTGTTGTCTGCCGTGGCAGAAGGATCTGAACTCGAATTCAAGCATAAAAAACATGAATACGGAGTTTCGGCAATCCGAAATGTTGGATACGGATACTGGCAGCACGCTTGTCTGGTGACACTGGTATAGCGATAGCTATTAACGGAATAAATGGGGCGGGGAAACCCGCCCCGCTTAAACGGAGGATTAATGAAAAAGTATAAAGTGATAGGCGCATCAGCAAATTTCCATTCCGGGAAATTGCAGGTGACCGAGGAACAGTTCAAGGCAAGGAGCCACGCACTGAAAAAACTCACAGATGAAGCTGGCGGAACATGTGAAATCCTTTCACCTGTTCAATTCAAAAGGGGAGAAGAGATTGGATATGACGGAGCCGTCTCCAAGTCTCTGCTGGCCGATATTTCCCCCGCTGATGATACCCCGGGTTCAGACGGCGACAATACCGCCGACACGCCACCGGATCCTGTTCTCGCTATCCTTGACGGCAACGTCAGCCAGGTGATTGACGCACTGGGAGACTGCACAGGCGAAGAGCTGGCGAACCTCAAGGCGGCAGAGGAGGCAGGGAAAACCCGTAAATCCGTCATCAAGGCGATCGATGACGAGCTTGCGAAGCGCGCGGATAAAGAGGAAGAGGCGGAACTTCTAGCCCTCATCCCGGATTACACCGACGAAGATCTGCAAGCGGTCAAGGAAGAAGAGCTGGAAGGCGCGAACCGCGAAACGATCATCAAGGCGATTGATGACGAGCTTGCGAAGCGTGAAGCGGATAAAGAGGAAGAGACTGAATAATGGGAATAGAGACCGAAGCCGACCTCGACACATTCCTCTCAACATCCGGGTTTGGAGTGACGGGGCTGTATAACGGCAACCCTGTCAAGGGCATCTTGAATAAAAGGTTTGTCGAGGTCGGCAATATTGAAGGCTATCATCCTGTCTTCACTGTGAAGCGCTCACAGTTTCCCACGGTTAAAAAAGGGGATGAGATAACAATCGAATCGGTTGTCTACACGGTATCGTTCCCCGAACCGGACGGCACGACCGGCACAGTCGGTCTTGTTGATCTGGTATTGAGAGAGAAGTAATGGATCACAGGGCGGAACAGATAACGGCAAAGATCCTCACCCTCGTGACCGGTCTGGCGACAACCGGCGCGAACGTCGGGCGCGACGTGCTGGATCCGCTGGAAGATACGGAGCTTCCGTTCCTCTCCGTCGCGCAGGGGGAGGATACAAAGATGGAGAGCTCTTTCGAATTTATAGATTCGTCGCTCACGGTGATAATCACGGCATACCTGAAGGCGAACAGCGCGCTCACAACCACGCTCAATCAGATAAGAAAAGAGATAGCTATCGCTCTATCCGCTGATTACACCCTCGGCCTCGCGTGGGTTCTCGATTCAAACGAGGGTGATGTCTCGGCGCCGGAGCTTTTGACCGACGCGGAAAAAGGTGTTGCCCGGCAGGATATAGCTTGGCATGTGCATTACAGGCGGTCACGAACCGACCCATCAACATAGGAGATAAAGCAATGGCAGAAAAAAAAGAAGTGACGATGAAACGGAGGTCGGGGGGAGCGGAAGAGGTAAAGCCGCCAGCGACGGAACAGTCGACCGACGAAAAAAAAGGAGGGACCGGCAATGTTGTCAAAAAATAGCGTCCTACTGTTCAAGACCGAAGTAACCTACAAGACCGATCCGGTTCCGACGGCCGCCACAGACGCGCTGGTCGTTCAGGATCTCTCTATTAAACCGGCAAACGAGCGGATGGTCAAACGCTCCGGCATAGATTCCACCCACGGACCGCTTCAAACCCTCTACGGAGGCTCGTTGATGCAGGTCGAGTTCAATCACGAGCTGAAAGGCTCCGGGACGGCAGGAACAGCCCCGAAGATAGGCCGCCTCCTGCAGGCATGCGGTATGGCGGAAACGGTTGTCCCCGCGACATCCGTAACCTACGACCCCGCAAGCAGTGGGCAGAAGTCGGCCACCATTTACGTCTACCGCGACGGGAAGTTGTACAAACTCCTTGGATGCAGAGGGACGTGGAAGATGGCAAACGCGGCAGGAAACCCCGGCGTAGTCACATTCACATTCACCGGACATCTCGCCCTCACGGGCGGGGTAACGGACGTAGCCCTTCCGTCACCGACGGTCGAAGCGACTGTCCCGCCGGTGATGAAGAGCGTTGCGCTCACGGTCGGCGGCTTTTCTGCTACCGTTTCGAAGGTCGATATCGATTACGGCAACGTGATGAGCATACGCGACGATATGAATTCCGAGAACGGCTACGCGGAGATACTGCTGTCAGACAGGGAGCCGACCTGCACACTAGACCCTGAAGACAAGCTGATAGCGACAAAGGACTGGTTCCAGGATTGGCGCGGCGGAAATCTCCTCGCTCTCAATCTCGGTCCCGTGGGAGCGGCAGGCAACCGGGTGACGATAACAGCTCCGAAGCTGGTCTTTACGGCGATAGCCGAAGGGGACCGCGAAGGGGTTGTCACGATGGACATCACCGCGCAGTTGAAAAAGGATTCCGGCGACGACGAACTGTCAATCGCCTTTACATAAGAGGTAGAGAATATGAAAGCACTCGAAATAGTAGCCCCGTTCGATTACACGCTGAAGGACGAAGAGGGGAAGCCGGACGCGACCATCTTCCGCCTGCGCGGTCTCACCAGCCTGGAATATATGGAAGTGAGCATGCTTACGAAGATGAGAGGGGAGCATATAGTCCTCGATCATCGCGCCATGTCGGTAACCCTCGGCTACGGTCTGGCAGGGTGGAGCAAAATGAAGGGGGCTGACGGCGCGGATGTCCCGTTCTCGAAGAACATGACCGACAACCTGAACAGGCTCCCGCTGGATGTATTGACCGAGCTGGCTGTAAAGATCTTCGACTGCTCAACCGTGTCGAGGCAAGACGAAAAAAACTAATCATCGCGGTCGATGTCGCGTCCAATCCGAAAGACTTCGACTGCGTGAATTGCAAGGAGCGGTACTGTGACGAAAAAAACCCGTGCCCGGTTAAAAAATGGACGATAAAGGATCCAAGGGGAGAGGTCATTCTGGAAAGCAGAGTATGCCCCCTCGGCCTCATTCCGCCGGAGGCGAATCTCCTCTTCGAACTGTACGAACATTATCGGCAGGGTCGGTTGATGTTTCCGTCCCGCGGACTGTTGGAACAGCCGAACTACTATCTTCAAATAATGAGACTGCTGGATAAGCTATGGCGAAACCGAAAGTAGAATATCTGATCTCGGCGACCGACGTTACGAAGGCCGCATGGACATCCGCCATGAACGGCCTCAACCGGCTGAAAGGGGCGATATTCAACGTTCATACGGCGGTAGTATCTCTCGCGACCGTCGGTTTCGGCGCGCTCGTAAAATCATCATTGGATTCCGTGGATGCTCTTGCAAAAGCGTCGCAGAAGATAGGTGTAGCCACAGAGACACTTGCGGGGCTTCGCTACGCCGCCGAACAGAGCGGAGGGAGCGTAAAGGGGCTCGACGAAGCGCTGGTAAAAGCGGAAAAACGTCTGGGAGAGTTTGCCTCAAACGGCGGGGGAGCCGCTGCCATATGGCTCAAACATTTCAATTTTAATATCGGGGAGCTTCAGGATCTAAGTCCCGACCAGCTCTTTCTCCGTTATGCCGACGCTATATCATCGCTCAATACACGGGGCGAACAGATGGCGGCTATCTCGGCTCTCATGGGCGATGAATCCCGCTCTCTTCTGCCTCTCCTTGATGAAGGCGCGGCGGGGATAGAGGCTCTATCTTCACGCGCTGAATATCTCGGACTTACCCTTTCGGGTGTCGACGCGCAGAAGGTGGTAGAGGCAAACGACGCGCTCCAGGATGCTGGCAAAGCTTTTGAAGGTCTGGTGCAGGTTCTCGTGGTGAAATACGCCCCCGCGATAGAGAAAATCGCCGGCATTATAACCGAGATGACGGTTGCCGTCCGTGAAGGGGAGCGTGAACAGGCTCAAGCGTGGCGGAGCGAGTACGACGCGCTGAAGATCAAGGAATCGATCTATGGACATTTGAGTGAATCGGAGCTCCAGCGCCTCGAATACCTTAAAGAGGTCGTAAATTTCGAAAACAGACATATGAGCATCATGCAGTCGATGGCATCGGTGAAGATGAAGAGCATCGACCCAATAGTAAAAATTACGCCGGAGATAGATGAAGAGGGAAAAGGTTTCTCGGAAGCTCAGGAGCGGAAGCTGGCTCTCGAGAAGGAGTATAACCGGCGGAGCGCCGAGATAGCGCAGGAGTGGGATGATATCTGGTCGAGCGCGGGCAACCGTTTTGCCGCCGGAGTGGGAGACTCGGTTGCCGAAGCGGTCGTTCACATGGAAAAGTTTTCAGATGTCGGACGCGCTATGGAGCAGGTGTTCCAGGGGGTCGCAAAACAAATTATCTCGACAATGGTAGAGATAGGAATAAAAAAGGCGGTTCTCTCCGCGTGGGAATCGGCGGAACGTGCCAAGACCACGACGGAAGTGGTTGCCATGAACGCGGCTATCGCCGCCAGCTCGGTCGCTCCTGCCGCGGGGGTTTCGCTTGCCACGGCAGGCGGAAACGCAGTTCCAGCCGCGTCCGGCATCGCGGCAGTTATGGCCGCCGCCGCCGTGATAGGGCAGGCGCATGACGGGATATCGAACATTCCGCGAGCGGGTACATGGATGCTCGATGGGGGGGAGCGTGTGGTTAAGCCTTCCGACAATAAAAAACTTTCAAACTTCCTCGATCGTCAGGAAAGTTCCGGCCAGCCGACGAATGTGAACGTGACCATCCACGCGATCGACGCGCAGGGGGTGGAGCAGTTGCTCACGTCGCAGAGTTCCACGCTCGTTAATATCCTGCTCCGCGCGATGAAAGAGAAGGGGGGGAGGCTGTAATGGAAACCTTCCCCTCGACTATCCCTATTTCGATGGTCGGAGACGTTCGCAACAATGTTCTCACGCTCAAGTCCCGCTCAGAATCGCAGAAACTCTTCACGCGCCGTACGGGGGGGCAGTTCTGGAGCTTCACGATAAAAATGCCTCCGCTCAAGGCGGATGAGTTTGCCGCGTTCGAGGCGTTCACGCTCCGTCAGAACGGAGGGGCGGAGCCGTTCCAGATAGTCCTTCCGCATCGAAAGCTCGCGCGCGGGGTGGCGACAGGAACGCCGCTGGTAAACGGCGGGGCGAAGGCAGGCGCGACTGTCGTTTATGTAGACGGCTTTACCCCCGGCATTACATCCATCATGATGGAAGGGGACATCATCAAGTTCGGCTCACATTCAAAAGTCTATACGAATCTCTATAACGTCACCAGCGCGGCAGACGAAGCGCTTCAGACTGAAACCGGCGAGGACCTCATCACTGAAGCAAGCGAGGTTATTCTCCTTGAAAGTAGCAATCAGGCAATGCTCACCATCTGGCCCCCGCTCGTCCAGGACGTGCCGGACAATGACACGGTGACGGTCAACGGCGTTCCCTTCACAGTGGTAATGACAACGCCGATCTATTCGATATCGGCCCCAAATATATACGCAACTGAACTCGACATGGAAGAGGATTTCTAAAGGAGCAACAATATGGCAAAAAAATATTCGGAACTACCTGCGGCAACTCTGCCGTTAGCAAAAACTGATAAAGCGGCGATAGTGCAGTCCGGGGTATCAAAGCAGGTCGACGTATCCAATCTGTCATTAAAAGCCCTGGAAGGTTCCACGAATGGAAACCTTACAAGATCGTTTACCGTGCGATTAACAAGGGATTCGGCGGGGGCCACATCGAAAGCGCAGATTTTCACGCCATCCGGGGGAGGTGCCGGGTTCAATCATGGGGGGAAATTAAATACGACCCTAAGCGCATCTATCGCAAACGGCGGCAACGCTTCGGTTGGTACCGCCGGAGTGGATAAAGTTACTTTCGCTATCAATGCCGGGGGCAACACATTGACGCTTACTTTTGATAACGGCGAAACGATAACGAATTTAACTACGGCGGTATATTCGGCATCCAGTACCGGATTGGATTTTTATCCCAAAATAGACCAGGCCGGGTCCACTTTGGTTTTATCATTCAGAGATAATCTGTATGCGGCGGTAGATTTCAATGCGATAGCGGTCAATAAATTCATTGAAGCAAGATTAGAGTATATAGTGGGGGGTGTCTAAATGTCGAAGTGGGAATCAGAAACAACGGAACTTGAAAGCAAGGCGCAACTAAAAAGGCATCGCGCCCATAAGATCGAAGAACTTACATTCGATAACGAATTATCTCCGTGGTGCGATGCGGACAAGGTGAAGCAGGCGGTTTTGTTTGCCGAGGCGGACGCTGAATATGAGCAAAGAAAAGCGAACTTGAAAACAGCTATTTTGGAGCTTTCCGCAAGTGAACGGTCTATCTATTTTACGGAGATAGGCGTGCCGACCGATACAGATGTAAACGTCTGGCTCGCTCCAAGTCCGGTGGTGGTGTAGCCCCATGCCCCGAACCCTCACGACGGCGGTAAAGACGGCGCTTGCGAGCGGGAACATCAATCTGTTCCACTTCGTCTCGCTCGCCTTCTCCACGACTATCTATTACACTACCGCCCCGTTCAGCATTTCATGGAACGGCGTGACATGGGTAGCGTCCGGCAATATTCTGAGACTGCCCGATATTACGGAAGAGCTGGAGCTCCGCGTCGGCTCGTGCGAGCTCGTACTCTCCGGCGTGAATACCGATAACATCGGGCTGATGCTGTCGGAGAAGTTTCTCGACAGGGAAGCGGTGATATACCGTTTCCTGCTCGATTCAAACAACGCGGTCATTGCCGATCCGTGGATCCACTTCAAGGGGCGTATATCCACATGGAGCCTGGCGGAAGATTCATCCAGCGGATCCAGCCTCTTGAGCCTTGATCTCGCGTCCGCACTCGCCAACTTCGAGCAGGTCGGCGGTCGACGGGGTAATCATGAGGATCAGCAGATAGTAGACCCGGGGGATGAGGGATACAAGGACGCGGATCATCAGGTCGCCATACCGTGGGGGCGAGGATAATGGGTTTTTCAATTAATATCCCCACACCGAAAATAACCATCCCGAAGGTAAATATCGGGAACAAGATAGCGAACGCCGGCATATGGGCGGCGAACCAGCTCACAGGCGCAGGTATCCCCACGATAGAACAGAGCGAAAATGCGATCAATCGCACGATGGATGGTATCGGCGCGGAACTCGATAGATTGACGCATCTGGCAAAACTCGCAAAGGCTTCTGTCTATTCGGATATTTCCAAGATACCGATACCGTACGGCGTAACCCGCGCGGAAGGGCGCGTGAAATACAGGAACTACTCCGGCACAAAGGACGAATACCTCCATCTCTGCATAGAGTTCGGCGAAGGGGAGGTCGGCGGAATAGACGAGATATATTTCGACGAAGAGCTCGCGTTCAACGCGGCAGGCACCCTGCAGGCAAGATTCAAGGACGACGCCAGCAATCCCTACGCATGGGTGACGAAGCATTATGGCACGGTCCCGCAGACGGCCGACGCCGGTCTGATGGCGGAGTTCGGAACGGACTATCCGTCAACGCGCCGGTTCACAGGTACCGCCTATATATATCTTAAACTACAGTACGACCAGAACATCTATACCCGCGTTCCGCACATAACGGCGAATATCCGGGGGCGGAAGGTTTACGACCCGCGCAACGGCACGACCGCCTACAGCGCGAACGCCGCGCTGGCGATAAACGATTACCTCCAGTTTCCCCGGGGTGGCAAGGGACTGCCGTCGTCGATGGTGAACGCGGACTATATAAAATCGGCCGCCGATGTCTGCGACCAGCAGGTCGAGGAGTTCCAGGGTTCCGGCACGACCATCGCGAAGTTCGAGGCAAACGGTCTGGTCGACACGTCGAAAACGATGTTCCAAAATATTCAGGATCTCCTTACAGCCTGTCGAGGCTGGCTGCCGTTCATCCAGGGGGAGTACCGCCTCATCATAGAAAAGGACGAAGAGCCGGTGTTCGACTTCGACAGCTCGAACGTGATGGAAGGAACCCTCACCGTTAGCGGAGGGTCGAAGGAGGATATGCTCAACCGCGTGAAAGTGAAGTTCTCAAACCGGATAACCGATTCCGGCACAGGCGCGATAAGCTGGCAGCCGGGCCTAGCCGTGGAGGACAGCTCTGTTTTCCGCGCGGATGATAACGGAGTGGTGCTCGAAAGCGAGATCGAGATGCCGTTCGAGATCTCGCCATACCGCGCGCACTACCGGGGCGAAACAGTTCTCAAGCGGAGCCGTCAGCCCCTTGCCGCGTCGTTCGTTGCCAGCCCGGAGGCTATCGTCTGCACGCCTGGTGACGTGGTGACATATACAAAAGATTCGCTTGGCTGGGAGAAAAAGAAGTTCCGCATCCACAAGATGATGCACCCGGCCGACTCGCTCGGCCTGGTCGCGGTCGTGCTGAAGGAGCACGAGCCGACGGTATATGACCACACCGTCCCGGTCGAGATAACCACACCGCCAGACACGACGATCCACAGCATGTTCTCTGTTCCGGCGCCGACCGGTCTGACGCTTCTTGCCGATAATTCGGTACATCAGACCGGGCCTGATGGTACGGTCATTCACCGCATAAAGGCGACATGGACCGCCCCGGCGGACGCGTTCGTGGTCGATTACGATTTTGAATACAAGGTGAGCGGAGGGGCGGAGGACTGGACGCGGACACGGATACCGAAAACGACTGAACACTATATCAAAGGGGTGAAGGGGGAGCAGAATTATGATGTCAGGGTTCGCGCCGTCAACTCGATAGGCGTTGTCTCTCCATACGTCACCAAGACGAACTGGCCAGTAAATAAGAAAACCACCACGCCAAGCGCGCCAAGCAGTTTATCTGCCGCAGCAGTATTTGGCGGAATAAGATTGAAGTGGATTAATCCTACGGAAATAGATTTTAGCTATATCAAAATATATAGGCACACCAGTGATTCCCTTTCTAGCGCGACCATGATTGCAGATGTGCGGGGTAATGTATTTATAGATAAATATGCCAATCCCGGTAACACATATTATTACTGGATTGTCGCTATTAATACAAGCGATTCCGCCAGTGCATTTCATCCTGCGCTTAACGGGGTTACATGTGTAAGTGATGATATACAGAAGAAAATTAAAAGCTACAATGCTGGGCCGGTAACGATCGCATATTCAGCCCCCGGTATGTTGTTAAACCAGATACAACTTCCCGCTGTTCCAACAAAATATGAGTGGCAATGCAAGGTGAAAAACACATCTACCTCAGCGGTAAATTACAATATAGTTATAGAAACACGTTCACTTATCGGTGGCTCATGGACATATTGGGCGGTAAAAACTTATAATTTTACAGTCGCGGCATTAACTGAAGATCATAAATATGGCTATGTGAATAACAGATCCCCTTACATGTGGAACAGTTATCATAATATAAAGGCTTACACAACAACCGTTGGAGCAACATTGGAATTGTCGGAAATATTTTTCGAGGTGTGGGGGGAAGAGATCCCTTTCTAATAATTTTTAGACATTAGCCGCACAGCGTAGTAGTTGCTGTGTTGCAGGTCGGCGATGTCGAGCAAAGTTTTGTCGAACTCGAAATACACAGCCTGACCTTTGGTCGCGCCTTGCACGAGGAAATCAGACGTAGCATGCCATGCAAAAACCGTATCAGGGAACATGTCATATTTGCCAGCCAATGAAAGTAGGCTCTCGGCTGTTGGTAGTGTCCAGTTCGTCCGTCCGCAAAAAGCGATATCGTTGACTGCATTTATATAGAAGGGCATAGTGCAAGTATAAGGAGAATCTCCATCTGGGGGGTAAGTGAAAGTGTTGCGGTAATCTCTTAATCCCCTGTGATCAGTCCCAAGCGTTTTTACTTCCCATATGACATTTAATTCTTTATCTTCTACGCATTGCCACGCTTGGGTGCTGTATTTAGCCGTCTGGTCGGAAAGAGGTTTTCCAGATACATCAAGCTTTACAAATCTTGAGTCTGGGAACTGCTGGTCGTTGACATTCTCTTTCCCGCGTACTGTTATGCTTTTGTAGCGGATGTCTGTTGGGGGCTCACATATCACATCTGTTGTTCCCGGAGCCGCCTGATTATCGTTACCCGACGGGACCCCGCACGACACCAGAAACAGGGAGATTAAAAGAAGCCATTTCATTCAGTTCACCTCGAATGTTCCTTTCTGATTTGTAGTGAAAATATACCATAGAGTAGGCACTACAGGAACTGGAAAAAAGGTCTACTTGTATATATTCTTCACTCTCATCCCTGCACCTCCGGGGGTGGGGGAGGCTCGGCCTTCCTGGTAGTCCTTGCGCTTGCGCGGTTCAGTTTCTTTACCGCATCCATCGCCTTATCCCCGTCTACAAGGTCGCGCTTCAAGACCTCCTGTTTCACGACCGGCGCGATGTCCCCTATCTCTAGCCTCACTTTGGGATTGAGCTTCTTGAGTTCCTTTCTGATCTCTTTCAGCACGGAGTCACCCATGATCGCGGCCGCAATCAGGTATCGGCTCACAGCCTGCCTTTGGGCATGGAACTCTTTTAGAGATGAGTTACCCCGCCCCTCTTTCGAAAGGAGGTAAAGGCTTTCTATATCGTCCGTTTTTCTGTGGTTCATCTCAAGGAGATTGAAGGAGAGCACGATCTCCTTGTCGATAGGCTGGGCGAATTTGATTTTATATATAAGCCATTCGATTCCGTTTGTAAGAGCCACCCACTCGCAACCTTCGTTGGCAGCGTAATCGACCGACTGTTTTGTATGCTTGTCTTTGAGGTCGAGGCCGATGGCTTTTACTTCTATGAGCAGGAGAAGCCTGTTCTTTACCTTGATGGCAAGATCGCAGTACGTTCCCCTGATGGCATATTCGGATGTGATGTCGCTGTATTTGTCGTAGCCGAACAGATCCTCTAGCAGGTCTTTGATGATGGTTACGGTATCAGCTTCGTTTATGTCTCGCTCCTTTGCAGACGCAAGAATAGACTGATAATTTTTTAACTTTTTACTGATACGCTCGACGACCCTTTTCGGAACAGCCATGACAACACACCCTCTCTAACTCTGATTAATTCATCTCCACTTATTCACCTGGTGAACAGGATGACCGCGAGAAGTTGTAATACAACGAACCCGACCAGGTATAGAAGAGCGTCAGCCATGCTCATGAGCCACCTCTTCGCGACCGCTGCCACTGTCAGGATCATCCACGATAAACCCCCTCAAAAAAACTGGTTAACTCCAATATACCGAAAGGGAGAAAAATTGCAAACTTTTTAACCGCCTCCTCTGCTTCCATCTATACCGCATCAGGAAAAACAAATGAACTGTCAGCTTCCTCCGCAAATACATATCCGGGGCGGCTGAATGGGCAACGAGTTTGCCCCTTTTTGCCCTGCTTTTCAGGGGAGAAAATATGCTCCCAGCCAACACCCAGCCAACGAAAAATCACCGAATAAAAGAAAGGGAATCATTGATATATAAGGAGTTAAGGGGATTAAAATGGTCGGGGCGGCAGGATTCGAACCTGCGGCCCCCTGGTCCCAAACCAGGTACGCTAGCCAGACTGCGCTACGCCCCGAACTTAACGAAGCTATTGATACTACCCTTGCCAGCGACCCTAATCAATAACAAAGTGATTGTTAATAGTTTCAGCTCAGCTCTAGTATTTCCTGCCGTCGACGCGTCCTGATATCCTTTTATTCAGCATCCTGATAAGTCCATAAAAGAGGTTGAATTCGCTTTCAGTCATATTGGCCCTTTCAAAAACGTCTCTCATCTTCAGTTCGATAGAGGGCATCTCAAATCCGATCGCCTCTGCTACCGACAAGAATTCCTCTATAAACATCCCGCTTTTCTCTTTTGGAAGATGAATAGTATCGCCCACTCCTTCTCTCGCTGTCTCCCCGGCTTGTGCCATCGCTTCAATTTTTATTTGCAATGCAACCATGCAGACCGATTGAGCGAGATTGACTGATGGGAACTCCGGTTCGACAGGGAGCCGGATAACGCCATTCGCTTTGTCGGTTTCATCCCTTGAGAGCCCGTATTTTTCGGAACCGAAGAGTATAGCTACCCTGTTGGTTTTTGCAGTCGAGACGATTCTCCTCGCCCCTTCAACCAGGCTTAATGCTGTTTCCTGCTTCATGCGGTGGGAAGTGGCGAATGTCAGGTGATATGAGGATATCGCATCGGTTATAGATTCATGGATATCTGCCGATTCAATCATCTCTTCAGTGCCGTGGGCCATCCTGATGGCCGAAATGTGCATGTACTCCGTCGGATTTACCAGATGCAACCGGGTAAATCCCAGGTTCTTCATCAGACGTCCTGCGGAGCCGATATTCCCAGAGTGGCGCGTCCGGTCGAGGATTATCCCGATGTTTCCCAATATCTTCAATATATCTTCCATTAAGATCCCAATACGTTACTACCTGTTATTTCGCCAATATTTGGAAATATAAAAATAATCCCCTTTCTCCTCTGGCGTTCAATAGAATTCTAGCATGAAAGGTTTTCCAGGAATTTATCTTCACGTTCCATTCTGCCGTTCGAAGTGCGCCTACTGCGACTTTTCATCTTTCGCGCAAAAGGAGCCGCTTATGGAACCGTATGCGGACTCGGTTATAAAGGAGATCTCCGCAGCACAAGATTTCACCCCTTCGACGATCTATATAGGGGGAGGTACCCCATCTTTTCTTCCTGCAAATCTACTGGAAAGAATATTCAATTCACTGCAAAAAAAGTACAGCATCGCCCCGGAAATGGAGATCACCCTCGAAATGAATCCGGCAGGCGGGAGCGCAGAGTATCTGAAGGAGTTGCGAAGGCTCGGTATAAACAGGCTGAGCATAGGGGTGCAGAGTTTCAGTAGCGAAAAGTTGAAAAAAATTGGTAGGGATGCCGACCCGTCAGACGCATACACTTCTTTTGATAACGCAAGAAGCGCCGGATTTGAAAATATTTCAGCGGATATCATCTACGGAGCGCCAGGGGAGGGGATGGGGGAAGTCTTGTCCGACATCGAAAAAGTTGTTGAGTTGAATCCCGAACATATTTCCGCCTATCAGCTCACTTATACAGAGGGGACGCCAATCTACGAAGCGAAAAGGAGAGGGGAGATTTCACCAATCGATGAAGAGGGAGAAGCCGATATCTATGGTGAGGTTTCCCGGTTACTGATATCCAAAGGTTACCGGCATTATGAGATATCAAATTACTCGAAGGCCGGGATGGAATCTTTACACAACACCGGATACTGGATGGGGGATGACTACCGCGGATTTGGAAGCTCGGCACACTCCTTTATAGGAGGTGAGAGATTCGAGAATATCGCAAAGCCTGAAACCTATATTGAAACGGTATCAAGGGGAGGGAACCCCTCAAAAAAGATAATTGAAGACGATAAGGAGAGATTCGCGAACTATCTTCTGATGAGGTTAAGGCTCATAGGGGATGAGATCACCTTTCGGGAAATTGATACCAGTTTCGGCGGAAGTTTTCGGGAAAAATTCAAAATCCCCCTTCATCTCTTGGAAAATCAAGGGCTTATACTAGTGTCTCAAACCGGATTTCAGCTGACAGAAAAAGGTCTGTTTTTGTTAAACTTTATCTTGTTGGAGTTCATAAAAGTGTTATAAAATGCACTCCGAACATGGGAGAAAATAACAAATGACTGATCCGCGTCTAAAAGTTTTTAAACATATATCCGATATCGTCGGTTCTGTAATAGATATTGATAATCTTTTCGACGTTATTCTGGTTACCGCTACCAAGATAATGAATGCCAAAGCGAGCTCATTACTCCTCAAGGATGAGCTGACCGGCAAGCTCTTTTTCCACATCGCCACAGGTGACAAGAAGGATGAGGTTCGCAGGTATGAGCTTGAAAAAGGGGAAGGTCTCGCAGGGTGGGTAGCCGAGAACGGACAGCCGATACTTGTACCTAATGTAAAAGAGGATCCACGCTGGAGCAGCAAAATTGCGGAGGAGACCAGTTTTGAAACCAACTCCATAGCATGCTCCCCGATGAAGGTCGATAACAGGATACTAGGCGTTATCGAGATCATCGACCATGAGGATGGAAGCGTGCTTGATAGCAACGATCTGGAAATGCTGAACGCCTTCAGCGAACTCTCCGCCGCCCTTATATTGAAGGCGAGGGTCTATTCATCCGTAAAAAGTCAGGCTACCCGTTTGAAAAAGGAGCTCGACCAGAAATTTACAATAATCGGCGACAGCCCAATTATGAAGAAAGTCATGTCCGACTGTGCGAAGGTGGCGCATTCAAAGGCAACTGTGATGGTTACCGGTAACAGCGGAACAGGGAAGGAACTGATAGCAAGGTATATTCATGACTCGAGCCCCCGGAGCGAAAATCCGTTCATTGCCGTAAACTGCGCCGCGCTTGTTGAGACACTCCTCGAAAGCGAGCTTTTCGGCCATGAGAAAGGATCCTTCACCGGAGCGGACTCGAAAAAGGCCGGCCTTTTCGAAGCGGCGAACGGCGGGACTATATTCCTTGATGAAATAGGCGAAACGTCGCCGAACATGCAGATAAAACTTCTTCGTGTATTGCAGGAGGGGGCGTTCAACCGCGTTGGAGGGCTGGCGACGATAAATGTCGATGTGCGCGTCATTGCGGCAACGAACCGCGACCTTGAGGAAGAGGTCAAAGCGGGAAAATTCCGTGAGGATCTTTACTACCGCCTTAATGTCGTGCGGGTGAAGATGCCGGATCTAAAGGAGCGTAAGGACGATATACCGCTCCTTGTTTCACACTTTATCCAGAAGTTCCGCAAGAACTCAAAATACGAAGCTGAAGGGATTTCAACCGATGCGATGGAAGTGCTGAAGAAATATCATTGGCCTGGCAACGTAAGGCAACTTGAGAATGTGGTAGAACGCGCTCTCATAATGGGGAGCGGGAAAGAGATAAAACCTGCCGACCTTCCGTTTGAGATATTCGAACAGGGTGAAGGGAAGGTAGAGGTCGGCATTTCTCTAAAGGATGCCCAGGACAATTTCAAGCGTGAGTTCATAAGGCGTACGCTCGACAGCACCGGCGGAAGCAAGACGAAGGCGGCGCAGTTGCTCGACATACAGCGCACCTACCTCTCGCGCCTCATCAAGGAACTCGGCATCGAATAACCTTGCTAGCATACCCGCCTATCTCTTATCCCCGTATGATCTTCCTGTAACAGGCATTTCCCTGCTTTGGGCTTCATCCTTGAATAGCAAGAAGTAGTGGGAGAGGGTAGCAAAAGAGAGTTAAACGGTTCTCCGTTTTACACTGCCGCTTCCGGTTTCGAGCTCCGATCTCATCTTCTCGAAACCTTCGCGCCCCATCATGGCGTATGTATATTTTTTTCCGAATTCCACTCCGGGCTGGTCGAACGGGTCGATGCCGTAAAGCCCACCGGCGTATGCTGTCGCCGCTTCGAGCATGAACATAAGCTGTCCAAGGGTATGAGCATTCAATTCCGGTAACTTTATTGTCATGCTGGGGCGGTTGTGAGTAGTCAGGGCGTATTCGGTCCCTTCCATCTCCGTTTTGATAAGTTTGTTGAGGCTCTTTCCGGCTAGATATTTCAGAGGCGCCTTATCTTCGAACACTTCAGGTATGACGACCTCTTTTGAAAAATTTTCAATCTCAAGGAATACGAACATCTTGTCGTTCGGCCCTTCTACATAAAGCTGCACCTGCGAGTGCTGGTCGGTCACTCCGAGCGCCTTTATCGGCGTCTGTCCGGTATTGACCTGCTTTCCCTGAAGGTCTTTCGCTTTGCCGAGGCTTTCGGCCCAGAGTTGCCGGAACCAATCGGCAACGCCGTACAGTTTAGTGGAATAGGGCATCATGACGGTTGATGATTTACCTTTCCTTACATCGGCGAGGTAGTGGAGTGCGCCTAAAATGTACGCCGGATTTTCGTTGAACTTTTCGGAAGAGCATCGCTCCGCCATCCGTGAGGCCCCATCAAGGAGGAGGTTGATATCGATCCCGGCGCAAGCGAGCGGGAGGAGGCCGACCGGAGTGAATACTGAGAAGCGACCCCCAACGTTTGCCGGTATCTCGAACGACTCCAGCCCGAATTCGTCCACTATCTCGCGCAGTATCCCGTTCTTCGCGTCGGTAGTGATCACCACCCTTTTTTTCCACTTCCCTTTCAGCTTTGATCTCAAAAGATCGAAAACCACCATGAATTGGCTCATCGTCTCGGCAGTCGTCCCCGACTTTGATATTACGTTGTATATTGTCTTCTTCGGATCGGCGATGGAGAGGACTTCATCGAACCAGTCTGGATCAATATTGTCGGCAACGAAGAGCCGCGGAAAACCTTTTCTTTTGTTTCGCGCAAGGAGATTATAGAAGGATGGATTTAGAGCGGATTGAACCGCTGACGCGCCTAGAGCAGAGCCCCCTATGCCGAGAACGACCAGGTTTTCGTACTTCTCCCGTATTTTCCGCGCGAATTTTATGAGAGGAGCAGTGTCGTTTGATGCAAGGTCGAAGAACCCAATTGTGCCGTTCGTGCGCAGCTCATTCAAACGAGAGTGTACTGCGGGGGTTTTTGCGACAGCTTCTGTAATTTCCTTTTCAGATATGCCATGTTCGCCACCAATTGCCTTTTCCAGCATATTGGTATAGTCGACAAGGATATCCCTTGAATTGATCATGGCTTATCTTACCCATCCTGTTTGGCAAATGGGAGTAAAAAGAAGCGCGTGGTATCCTCGGTTTTTCTTGAAAATCAAGTTTGACCAAACTATAATGAGCGGAAACCCGGTAAATGATTTACGATGTCTTTTTCAGGTTATTTCAAAATTGGCTTGCCGCGCAATTAGAGTTTAGAGTTAATTATCAGGCGATATACTCCTTCAACCGGATAAGAGAGAACAGGTTATAAACAGATGCCCCCTCAAGAGACGATAACTGAAACAAGCCTCCCGGCGAACGAAACCATACATCTGTTGCTGGTGGACGACGACCACGACATACTTTCCACCCAGGCTGAATATTTCAGAATGCACGGGATAAATGTTTCAACCGCGTCCACGGCAGTTGAGGCGCTCAAATCCAATGAAAAGGGGAGCTACGATGTAATCATTACCGACATGGTGATGCCGGGTATGGACGGGCTGGAACTCCTAAAAAAGCTGAACGCCACCAACGCAAAGGCGGAAGTCATCATATTTACAGGCTTTGGTACTGTCGAATCGGCGATCGAGGCAATTAGGGAAGGGGCATACAGCTACCTCCTGAAGCCTTTAAAGGTCGACAGGCTTCTCCTGGAAGTTCAGAAAGCGGCAAGAACAAGCAAGCTGAGGTCGGAAAATTTCATTTTAAAGCACTCCGATGTATACAAGGATCCCACATTTTATGAATTCAAAAGTTCTCGAATGGGAGTGGCCCTGGAGCAGCTGAAGATTGCCGCATCAAGCGAATCGGCAATTCTGCTTCTTGGTGAAAGCGGCGTGGGGAAGGAAGTAGCCGCTAACTTCATTCACAAAGCCAGCAAAAGGAGTGCAAATACCTTCATAAAGGTACATTGCGCGTCACTTTCACCCGGTGTGCTTGAGAGCGAGCTGTTCGGCCACGAGAAAGGCTCCTTTACAGGGGCGGTGGCGGAAAGAAAGGGGCGTTTTGAGCTTGCAAACGGAGGGACAATATTTCTCGACGAGATCAGCACGATCTCAATGGAAATACAGATAAAGCTGTTGCGCGTACTTCAGGAAAAACAGGTGGAACGGGTTGGCGGTTCGAAAACCATTAATGTCGATTTCCGCCTTATTACAGCATCAAACCAAAATCTTCAGATGCTCGTTAAGGAAGGGAAGTTCAGGGACGACCTGTATTACAGAATAGGGGTGATACCGGTAGACGTTCCACCATTGCGGGAGATGAAAGACGATATCCCAAGTCTGGCGGCCTTTTTTATGCGGAAGTTCTGCAACGTAACCGGGAAGATGCCGCTTGATATTTCCGCACAGGCCTTAAACGATCTGGCGAACTATTCGTGGCCCGGGAACATAAGGGAACTGCAGAATGTGATCGAGCGGGCGGTAGTTCTCGACAGGGATGGCATTATTGAACATAACGATCTGCCGTTGGAGATCACCCGTCTAGGGGGTAATGGCAATGCGGTTTTAAACGGCGACCATAAATTAAAGGACGTTATGGGAAACTTCGAGAAGGAATACATCGCTCAGGTTCTTTCCTCAAACGGATACAACGTAACGAAGACGGCCAAACTCCTGGATATTTCAAGAAGGAACCTTCAGCAGAAGATCAGCAGGTATAATCTGAAGATGAAATGATCCTACAGTTTGGATGTTTGATCACCAAACAGGTAAGAGTTATTATGTTTTTTCTGCGCTTCACGAAAGAAGCGTAGCGAGGTCGGCTTCAAATTTCTCTACGCTGAAATGGTTGCCGTCAATATATTTCCCCTTGTATTCAAGGGTTGGTACAACCCTCTTTCCCCTTGCCGCAACCACGATATCCACTGCTTCGGGGTTCTCCTCAATATCGACTTCCTCAAATTCAATACCCTTGTTCTCAAGGAACCTTTTGGCCTTATGACAGTCCGGGCACCATCCAGTTGTGAATATCTTCAGCTTGTCCATCCCTTGATTATATATCCTCTTTACCCGCTATCCATAGCGTAAATGTAAAGTATTAATTTTAAAGGCATAATTATTTGTTTTCGTCGATGTTCTTTTGATAGAATGCGTCTATGAGTACATATTTCCTCGATTTTGAAGCAAAGATTGCCGAGTTGGAGAAGAAGCTGGAAGAGCTTCGCTCACTCGGCAAGGAAAAGAAGGCCGATTTTTCCGACGAGATCAAAAAGATGCACAAAAAGATAAACCAGATGCGTGAGGAGACGTTCACGAACCTGACGCGGTGGCAAAGAACGCTCCTCGCAAGACATCCCGACCGTCCATATGCCTACGACTACATTAGAGAGATGACAACAGGTTTTGTGGAGCTTCACGGCGACAGGTATTTTGGCGACGGACCTTCGATTGTAGGGGGCTTCGCCACGATGGACGACAAGCCGGTGATGATCATTGGTCAGCAAAAGGGCCGGGATACCAAGGAAAAGATGTACAGGAATTTTGGTATGGCTCACCCCGAGGGTTACAGGAAAAGCCTCAGGCTCATGAAGCTCGCCGAAAAATTCAAGACACCGATTATCACTCTCATCGATACCGCAGGTGCCTATCCCGGGATCGGGGCGGAAGAGCGGGGGCAGGCGGAGGCGATCGCGAGAAATCTCCTTGAAATGGCATCGCTGAAAGTTCCGGTTATATGCGTTGTAACCGGCGAAGGGGGGAGCGGCGGAGCGCTGGCTATCGGCGTTGGCAACCGCGTGCTGATGATGGAATATTCTGTTTACTCCGTCATATCCCCTGAAGGGTGCGCGGCCATATTATGGAAAGATCAGGCGAAAATAGCCGAAGCCGCCGAGGCGCTTGCCCTAACAGCAAATGATTTGCTCCAGCAGGGGATAATAGACGAAGTTGTTCAGGAGCCTATCGGCGGAGCACATAGGGACCCTGCAGTTGCCGCACATACCCTAAGAAGGGTCCTAAGGCGCCATTTGGCTGAACTCTCCGAACTTCCGGTTAGAAAATTGGTCGACCAGAGAAGGGAAAAATTTCGACGGATTGGTACTTTCACGGAGTAATTGCGCTTTACCATTTCCTTCTTCTCCATATTGCCTTCATTATATATAACCGTAAGTTTCCAGCTGGAACATGCCGAATTTCCATTAAGCAGACGGCATGATGAATCAGTCAGGTGGTTCGGATGTCTGTAAACGCCATATAAAGTCTCTGCAGAAACTCAAAAATAGAAAAACTGTCTTGACATGACACAGTTTTTCCTCTAATTTCTCTCAAAGGGTATTAGTTTATTTAAACTATAGGTCAGGTTATCTAGGGGATTTTAGGGGAGATTGTATGATTTTATTATTTCCAAACAGTTCACTATCGTTCAGGCAGAACCCCCTCGTCGTTCAGCCAGGACAGATTTTGGCAGATTTCAAATGATGGCGAGTAATAGTGGTAGGGGTTCTATGAAAAAATCAAATGTGTTCTACAGGTTCTTGACGTTGGCTATTGCCTGCATGTTTCTTTCAATTGCCGGCACGGCTGATGCGCGCGAATATATCGGACCGGAGCCTTGCAAAGGGTGCCATGCCGATTATTATGAAGCGTTCGCAAAAACAAAAATGGGGAGGCTTTTCATAAACAATCCCCAGGATGAGCTCCAGGCGAGGGTGTGTGAAACATGCCACGGCCCCGGCAGCGACCACGTTGCGTCATGGGAAGAGGTTGACGAGCTTGACCTTACAACAATAATTTCATTTAAAAAACATTCACTTAATTCAGTAGCAGAGAGAAACGAGATGTGTCTACACTGCCACGAGGGTGATTACAACAGAACGTCATGGGTGGGAAGCACTCACGAGAGCCAGAATGTATCTTGTGCAGACTGTCACAGGGTCATGAACAAGATCTCGGACGATAAGTCACTTATCAAGGAAAGGCAGATGGATGTCTGCTTCCAGTGCCACCAGCAGAAAAAGGCTCAGCTTCAGAGAAATTCCCATATGCCCATAAGGGAAGGGAAGCTCGTTTGCGCGGATTGTCATAACCCGCACGGCGGACAGGGTCCTACGCTCCTCAAGGAAGCAAACGTGAACAACACCTGCTACCAGTGCCATCAGGAGAAGCGCGGTCCTCTGGTTTGGGAGCACGCTCCAGTTAGGGAAAATTGTGCGAACTGCCACGAGCCGCACGGTTCAAACTACCCGAACCTCCTTAAGGTAAAATCGAATTTCCTTTGCCAATCGTGTCACGCTTCGGCTCTTCACGCCAGCGAACTCTATGACGGTAGCAGGTTGGCCGATGGAACGGCTCCATCAGGCAGGATCATCGGAAAATTCTGCACTAGCTGCCATTCCAAAATTCACGGTTCAAACCACCCCTCCGGGGCAAGGTTCCAAAGGTAAAGGGGGGCGGACATGTATAAAGGGAATGAGAAAAATATGATTCTGGAAGTTTCAAAGAGATTTATAGTTCTGTTCTTCTTCCTGTTCGCGATAGCGGCCCTCCCGGCTGTATCGATGGCACAGGAAGAAGATGCCGCAGAGGAAGAGGTAGTGGCAGATGAAGAAGCCGATGCCGAAGAAGATACTGAGGAAGAAGCAGACGCCGAGGAAGAAGATGAATACGACCTTGAGCCGGTACTAGATATCCATGTGATGGCCGGCGGCGACCTGGTATCGATAGACGCACCCTCTTACAAGTTCGGCGAATACAACGGCGTTACCGAAGAGGGATTTCATCCAAACGCGGAATTCAAACTGATAAAGGAAAACAGGGGCTTTTACATAGACCTCAGGGGGAAGGACCTCCTTCTGCATAACAGGCGGGTATACCTCGAACTGGGTCAGGCCTGGAAGTACAGCTTTTTCGTGCGCTATGACCAGACTCCTCACATGATCTCCAACAACAGCAAGACGTTTCATGCAGGGGAAGGGACGAATGCGTTGACTCTTCCGGCTTCATATACAAGGGGGACCGACCCCTCGGACGTAGCGACCGCGTTGGCGGGATCAATTGCGGACGCGAATCTGGAGCTTGGCAGGGACGACATGCAGTACGGCTTCAGCGTTCCCTGGAAAAAACTGAGGCTCGATTTTACCGCTAGGTCTGAAACCAAGAAGGGTACACAGTCACTCGGTTCCGTTGTCGGTAGCTGGGCTCCCGACAGAAGGGGCATAGACCTCCCGATGCCTATCGATTACAAAACAGATGAAATGACCACGACTATCGGCTACCAGAGCAAAATGGCAAACGTAAGGGTCAGCATGTTCTCGTCGAACTTCACGAATAACAACACGACGCTTACATGGGATAACCCTTTCAGTGTCGGACCTGATACGGCGGTAACAGCGCTTGATCCGAACAATACCGCCACGAGGACGAACATCTCGGCCGGGTTGAGGCTTCCAGGAACTACAAGGGTTTCGCTTATTTATGAAACAGGGGTAATGAAGCAGGATGAAACCCTTCTTCCATACTCGAACAACTCGGACCAGACCGATATAACAGCGGCGCTTCCGAGGTCCACGGCAGAAGCTGAGATCGATACCACGACGATGATCCTGAGCGCTTCGACAAGGCCGATTACCCCTCTTACACTGGCGCTTCGCTACAAGTCTTACACCACTGAGAACAAGACCACCAAGAGCCTTTTCCAGTATGTAAGGAACGACGGAACCGACCAGGCATCTGTAACTGACAGCTGGGCGCTGTACAACCTTCCTTATGACTACACCCAGAGCAAGATGGACATGGATGTTACCTACAACATCTTCAGCAGGACTAACCTAAAGCTCTCATACATCACCGATGGAATGGAGAGGACGAACAGGGAGATCAAGAAGACAACTGAAACCACTTTGAAGGCAGGTCTCAATTCCCAGTTCGGTACTAACGATTTCCTGAGGCTGAACTACGCATCTTCCAGCAGGAAAGCCGACGACGCCTACAACACGGCGAATGTCTACAACGCGGTTCACACGTCACAGTACATCGCGACACAGTCCGATTACTTCGACAACAACCCGCTCATGAGGAAATTCGACATTGCCGACAGGGACAGGACGAAGTACGGCGCGAAGGTTATCCTCAATCCGATAGAGATCGCAACGGTCGGATTCTTCTATAACTTCTGGGCGGACGACTACGCCAGCTCGGAACTCGGCCTGAAGAGCACCGAGAACCAGCAGTACTCGGTCGACTTCGCTGTACTCCCAACGGAGGAGATAACCCTTACCGCGTTCTACTCCACAGAGGAGAACAAGGCGGCACAGGCTAGCAGGTACATACTTGATGCCCTGAAAGGTGCGCAGTACAACGATGTAACGAGGGACTGGAACGCGAACCATTACGACCTCGTTCCGACGCTCGGGTTTGGCGCCCGCATGAAGCTTATGGGCGAAAAGCTGGAGCTTGATTTCAACTACACTACGACGACTTCGACTACCTCGATCCAGATCGGGGCAGGCTCGGAGCACATGGTGCCGACACAGCTCCCGGACCTGACAACGAGCCTCACCTCATACGAACTTGTTGCGAAATACGGCTTGACCGATTCGCTTTCCCTCGGTGTTGGATACAAGAACGAGGAATTCAAGTCGGAGGATTGGGCGACCAAGGGGATAGACCCGCTTTCGGGTATCATGCCTCAGGTATTGACAATGACGGGTTCAACGCCTGATTATCAGGGGAGCCTAATTCTGTTGACCGTTAACTATGCGAGCTTTTAACCATGAAAAATATATTTAATGCAGAGGCGGGTGTAAAACCCGTCCATAAAAAAGAAGAGGTAACATTGCGAAATAAAACTGTCTACCGATTTTTGTCCTGTTTGTTCGCGCTTTCGCTTGCGGTTACATATACGGGCTGTTCGCTCGGCGAGGACGACCTCGCAACAGGCGGAAACACTAATGTGGCTGCAGGTACCAATGCGGACGGTTCTGTAACTGCGACAGATTATGTAGTCACCGCGAGCGCTACAGAGACAAGCGTGGCCCCTGAGGGAACAGTCACCCTGAGCGCCTCTATTTCACCATCTGCTACAGGCGTTACATATTCCTGGGAGCAGATCGGGAGCAGTATCTCCACTATCACAAATGGTACAACCGCAAACGCGACTGCGACCCTTGTGGCGGCCAACGACGCGACATACATGGCCCACCTCGCCAGCAAGGTATTTGATACCGGCGCGGCAAAAGACGGCAACCTCCAGTCGGACAGGACCGGAGTTGTTCCGGTGAACAATGCATCAAAATCGGCAACCTTCAGGGTTACCGCCACGGTTGGTACGGATACCTACTCCTCAGTTGTGAACGTGCCGATCACATACACCGGTCTTACGAAACCGGAAGTATCCACCGGCTTGATGACGGTTCCGCTTGGCCTTCCTGTAGTGCTCCACGCCAAGACCCAGGCAACCGCTTACAGCTGGTCCATTACTCCACCGGCCGGGTCGACGACGGCGACATTGTCCGCGACCGACAAACAAGACACGACATTCACGCCCGATGTCGTCGGTATTTATACGGTAACAGCCCCGGATGCAACAACTTTTAAAGTTTACGGGAGTGATTTCAGCAGAGGATTCATCGGAGGCTGGTACAAGGCTCTATCTTCACAGGGTATAAAGATCACTGATGTTGTTACAGCCACATCGGGCAAGGCTACCTTGAGCTACAAAAAGAAAACCCAAGAGCTTACCTACACCGCCCCGGGAGACACCGCGGCAGGCACGGCAGTTTCAGTTGCCGCAGACGGCACTTATACCGTCAGGTCTGGTGGCACCGACGGCACAGACAGTACGACCGAATATATTTCGGTAACCGTAGCAACCAGCGATACCGTCGTTCTTCCAACATACGATCTGCTCGATGTGATCACGATTAATCCTGATGGAACCTGGTACGATAACGACGGCGCTCCTGATGCTACTTGTGAAGGTTGCCATGGCGTTTCGTCTGCTGGGGTTAATGGAGCAATTTGGAAAAATACAGGTCATTCAAGGACACTTGAACAACTGATGGAAACTCCTAGCAAAATAACCGGGGAGTGCCTCTCATGTCACACCCTCGGCTACAACACCACTGCGGCAAACAACGGATTTGACGATACGGCCGGAACAACCGACATTGCGACGATAGCAGACTGGGATACCTTGAAAACCGACAATACTGCCATTGCGAAGCAGGGGGGCGTTCAGTGCGAGAATTGCCATGGACCATCTCCAAATCAAGATGCCGCTATGTATTCAATGAGCGAGAAGAGCAACGGCCTCAACATCTGGCGCGTAAGCTACTCGGCTGACCTCTGCGGAAACTGCCACTCAGAGCCGAACGGCGGAAGGGTTCAGCAGTGGAAGAGGAGCAGGCACGCAAAATACACGAATGCGGTAGCCGCCGCGGTCGAGAATGCTGGAAATTCCGGCGCAGATGCTGCGGACTGCGCGAGGTGCCATACCTCTCAGGGTTACCTGAAGTGGCTTAAGCAGAATACGAATGCGACAACAGGCGCGATTGCTACCTTGGATAACAATATCTTGGGAGTAGATGGCGTGACGGCCGCAACGGTGACCGAACTGACGAATTACGGCATTACGGAGGCTGGAGCGCATCCACAGACTTGTCAGACATGTCACAATCCTCACGACCCGGGCTTCAAGACAGGTCTTGGCACACACAATGTTAAAACGAGGATCATGGACAACTCGCCGATCCTTCCTGCGGGTTACTCCGTTTCGGATTTCGGATACGGCGCGCTCTGCGTAACATGCCACAACACCGCGCACGGTCAGCATGATGATAGCGCTACATCAAACGACTTCGCGGCGCCTCACCATGGCGCGCAAGGCGATATCTATGTCGGCAAGAACGCATTCTTCGTGACGACTGGAACGACCGCTGCTCATGCCAATACGACAATGTTCCCGGATACATGCGCGGTCTGCCATATGGAGATGACAGGCGCCCCGGACGATCTGAAGGCATCGGCTACCTCCACCTCGACTACGGCAAGCACGAACCACAAGTTCGTGGCAAGCAAGAGGATATGCACCTCGCACCATGTCCATACGGCAAATCCGTATGAAAATCTAGTGGACGATACTAAAACGAAGCTGACTACGCTGTCATCGTCACTTGGAAGCAAGGTGAAAACCGCGATGGGTTCGGCATCGACCATAACCGACTACTACGATTCGACAGCAGGCACATGTACGGCGGCAACCGGCACGCCGGTAACGCTTACTGCGGCTGTTGATGCGGCTGTACCGGTAAGGGTTGGAGAGAAGCAGGGCTACAAACTTACAGTAGGCGCGAACACCTACTGCAGCAAGCTTGAGGACATTAAGGTCAGCGGCACCGCGATATACACGGCAGACAACGACGTCGTGAAGGCGGGGTGGAACTACTTCCTTGTAGGGACTGCGAACGCGGACGGCGAGTACTACCAGGGTGTGCATAACCCCGGTTTCGTGAGAAATGTGCTGGATGCTTCGATAGCAAAATTGAAGTAGCTTTAGTTTAGTTAAGACGCAAAAGGATTTGGCAGCATGTTAGACAGCACGATTTGCGTTGCAGGTCATTCAAATGTGGCCAGGCTCATCAAGAGCCTGGCCATTCTTTCCCTTCTCGTTTCCACAGGCTGTAATAAGGTGGAGAGACCGGCCTCGATACCCGATGGCAAGGTTGTCGCAACAGTAAACGGCGCTTCGATAATCGCTGAGGAGATTGGCGGGTTTCACCAGGATGCCAAGAGCGGTTCCGTACAAAAGCAGGTAGAAAAGCTGGTTGAGGAGGAGCTTCTCGCGCAAAAGGCTGTAAGACTAGGCCTTGACAAGGATCCGGGATACTTGAAAAAGCTGCGCATGATCGAGGTGAACAACAAGGTCTTCAAAAGGGCCGAGCTTGCGTCGCTGGCAATTCAGTCGGAATCATCGAAAATTTCTGTCACACCTGAAGAGATGAAGAAATACTATGACGAAAACTCCGCAATGTTCAGGAATGAACTCCATATAGGGAGGCTGGTTTTCGTGGACGAGAAAATGGCCGGAGGCGCTCATGCAAAACTGAAAGCGGGGGCATCTTTTGAGGAGATGGCGGAAACGAACAGCAAACATATGGCAATGGCCGGGCATGGCCAGAAGCAGATATGGGATATGGGTTTTCTCGACTGGAAGAAGATTCCGGAAAAATGGCGCGGTGAATTTTTTACCCTGGAAGCAGGGGGGATCAGCTCCGTGATGCCGGCAGGAACATCATGGCAGATAATCAAGGTCATTGAAAAAAGGGAGAACCCGATCTCCGATTTCGCGAATCTTAAAGGGGAGATCGAAAATCTTATCAGGGAAAAGAAAGAGAAGGCGCTGTACAATGCCCTTGTAGAAGAGCTGAAAAAGGGAGCCAAAATATCCATAAAATAGCAGTGCGAAAAGAAATTCCCGGAGCGCAGATTTCCAGGAAAATATCTCTTCTGGAAATCTCTCTTTGTCCGCTAACTTGTTGAATAGTATGTGGTTGCCCGCCAATTACGATAGCGTGATATCAACTCCCCGGCTCTGGCAATTCTGTTAGGGCATTCTCCTCGGCACAGCCAAAAAAAACTTTTGACAAAATAATCGGGTTCTTGTAAGATTTCGGAACGGTTTAGTAGTAGTTTAAAAACGCCGAATTTAAAGGGGGAGTTGGATACGATGGGTTTCGAAATCCTCAATATCTCATCCAACTGGCGCTTTATTTGGCAATTACAGTTAATGGTCAAAAAAAATAACTACTGAAAGGGGGGTGGTTCAGGAAATATTCAGTTGATGTAAATCAGGCATCACGATTAAGGCATAATTAGTTCACATAAAAATTTGTAAAAAAAGGGGATTTAACATAATGAAGAAATTTTTTCTTTTTGCTCTCATGCTGGGGCTGACTGTCAGCCTGACAGCTTGCGGCTCAGACGGCGCGGATGGTGCTGCTGGCCTTAAAGGCGACACCGGGGACACCGGCGACACCGGTCCTACCGGTCCTACGGGTCCTGGCGCTGGTCTTTACGACTTCAAAAAAGACGTACTTCCGCTCTTCACGACTGCCGGGTCTTTCTACTCTGGAAGCCAGGCATGTAACGGAGCATCTTGCCATGACGGCACTGCCCATGAATTTGATATGAGCTCGTACAACAGCCTTATCGCCGGCGCCGACGGCAAATTTGTTTCCGTCCTGGGCCAGAAGGATTCAGGAGGCTCCTACGGCGGAGACGGCTCCGCGCAGCACCCGTCCTTGAACGGCGTAAATTGGGACAAAAGCAAAATGAAGGAGCGTCTCAGGAACAACAGAATGCCGCCGGGCTGGGCGTTTGGTGGTAACGACGAAACGAACCGCGATACCCTAGAGATTAAAGCACTTGAGTTATGGGTGAAAGGCGGCGCGCTTGAGACTGAAGTAGCGAATACTACCATCGGATGGGATACGCCTCTTGCTTCGATTAAAAAGGATAATGCTGACGGCACATACGGCATTACAGCCACACATACAGTCGCGCAGACTTGGCAGTTAACTACCGGCACACCAACTATCGAGAGCCTCTTCACGGCTGCCGGCGCTTTCTTCTCGGGAAGCCAGGCATGTAACGCATCATCTTGCCATGACGGCACTGCTCATGAATTGGATCTGTCCACGTATGCCGGCCTCATAGCAGGCGCGGACGGCAAGGGGGTTTCCATCCTTGGCCAGAAAGACACCATAGCAGCATATGGTTATTATGGCAATGCTGGATCGGCCACTACCCCGACAGCGCCTGGCACGGGTCTCGCGACAGACACAAACTGGAGCAAATCGAAGATCAGGGAGCGCCTCAGGAACAACAGAATGCCGCCGAACTGGACGTTTGGTGGTAACGACGAATCGAACCGCGACACCCCAGAGATCAACCTCATAGGGGCATGGATTAAAGCGGGCGCATTGGAGAATGTTCCGTTCCTTTGTTCGGGAACTTGTCCTGATCCTAAGTAACGGTTTACTTGCTGGAAGTTCATAAAACTTCCTTTGGCGCGGGTTCTTTAACCCGCGCCAAGGGAGGGTTTCAAACCCTCCCCTACCGGGTAAATCCGGCCCCCTCCCTGAAAAAGGGGGGGGGCTTTTTTTTTAACCTTACAGGAACCAAAATATTTTACGGGTGGCAGGCGGTATAGAATGGACAAAAAAAATATAATCACTGCGTTTATCGCGTTGGCCTTGGGTTTATCAGGGGGATACCTTCTCAGAGGCGAAGGCTCCGGAATATCAAGCCGCGATGCGGCTCGGAATTCCGGCGCAGGCATGGCAGAAAAGGTAATACAGGAACCTCAAAAACCCGCGGTATCCTCCCTTCCAAAACGGGTGGCAAACGGCGTGAACATATCGGATAACTACGGCAGTTCCATAGCTCCGGCAATAGCGATAGACAAATCTGGCAATACATACGCCGGATGGGTGGAAACATCCATCGCTAAAAGCGAAATCACCATAAAAAAGAAAAAACCGGGTTCGGACTTGTGGGAACCCGTGAATACGGAAGGGCTTTACGGCGGAAGGATCATGTCGCTGGCGATGGCCGCCGATTCAAAAGGGGCGGTTCATATCGCCTTCAGGGGGAAACCGGAGGGGGAGGAAGAGGGCTACTACGCCTATTACGCGAAACTGGATGAAAGCGGGTGGTCCCGGCCGAAGAACCTCTCGGAAGGGCTCGACAACGTCTATCCTCCTACGCTTGTGCTGGACGGTGATGAAAACATCCATGTTGCGTGGAACGTCTATTTTGGCCATAACGCGGCGATCTATTATCTCCTGAACGAAGGGGGGAAATGGGGGAAACGCGAGCCCCTCTCGAAGAAAAATAATGCGAGCGATTGGCTCCCTTCGCTGTTCGTCGACAAAAACAGAGTGGTTCATATAGTTTACCACCATTCCGCCACAGAGCAAGGGATCGAATACAGGCATAAGGGGAAAGACGGGAAATGGAGCGAACCGGTCAATATCGCCGCCGGAACGAAATTCACCGCGCTTGGCCGGGTTGTAATGGACGGGAAAGGCGTTCTTCACGCTTTCTTTCTCTCGAATACCGGCAATGGGGAAGATATTTTTTACACTTCCAGGGAAAACGGCAAATGGACGGAGGCGGCCGCCATCACATCTACGGGTAAAAGATCAAATGTTGAAAAAGTTCTTCTGGACTCAAAGGGGCGGTTGCACCTGTTCTGGAACGAAATGAGCGGGGTTGACAACTACGATATCTATTACATTAGCGGCGAAAATGGAAAATGGTCGGATGTAGTTAAACTTGTCGAGACGGAAGCGAATTCCCTCGGCTACGAGATAGCGCTGACCGACAGCGATAAAATAGGGCTTGTCTGGCAGGAGGGAACAAGAAATGACTCTGACATCTTTTATGCTGAAATCGGGAACGGCGGGAATTGAAAAAATGAGAAATCAAATTATATTGGCGATGCTGACCCTCACACTCTCCCTTTTTTCCTGTGGAGTCAACGACAACAGGAACAAAACGGACGTGACGACAGATACAAATACCGATACAGGTACAGGAACCGATACAGGTACACAGACAGATACAAACAGCGACACGCCGGAAAAATGTAACGAGGACAATTCCGCGGTCATGGAAGGGACTCACCCGCATGTGAATTTCAAATGGAAGTTTGAAACAGGGCTGTGGAAAATAAATTATCCCCCAATCGTGATGGGGAACCAGGTTTTTGCGGTTTCCGAAAACAATACGCTGTATGCACTGGACAGGACGACAGGGAGCCTGAACTGGTCGTTTCAAGTTCCGGGTACTATCACAAAGGAACCCGACTTCCCGAAAAGCCTGATAGTCAATCCGACTGACGGTATTTTGTATATAGCGGGCCCGGTATACAAATATTACGCGCTAAATGCGGCGGACGGCTCGATCCGTTGGGAAAAATCGCTGACCACAGGCTTGCAGTACAAAGTTCGCATGCCACTTCTCAAGGACGGAACACTCTATATCCCGGAGGCGTATTCATGGATATTACGGGATAGAAAAGCGGTTCTCCACGCCGTGGACGCCGTAACCGGCGTGACAAAATGGACTTATACATCAGATAACTACTGGCTGGGTACTCCCAGTATAGAAGGGGCGAAATTGTATCTTGCCGGTATTTGGGACGGGCCGCCGAACGAAGATAACGAAGGGCATAAATTGTGGGCATATGGGCTGGATCTGGCCTCCTGCCAGGTGGGGAACTGCATCGTCGACTGGACGTTTCACTCTGGCGATGGGCGGGTGAAAACGCTTTATTCCAATGGCGGTATTACAAGCTACCTCGGCTATGAGGATTACGTCGTCGGCATACGCCAAACTGACGGGGTGGAAGCATGGAGGTTTTACACAGGCAACTGGTCGCATGAATTCGCCGGCGCGGGAGATGAAATTTATGTCGGCTCGGCAAACAACAGGGTCTACAGGATAGACAACCAGACCGGAGTGAAAGTCTGGGAATACCGGACAGGATGCAAGCCGATGAACTACAACACGCAGTCCCCGGTGGTTGTCGGAGATGTAGTATATGCGTTTTTGTTAGGTACCCATAATATTATCGCAATCGACAGGGCGACGGGGGCTTTCCTCTGGAACGCGCCGCTCGGGATCGAATCCGGCGGTAAGCCGAACTTCGACGGCAACATGATCTTCATGGGTGACGTGAATGGAACCGTCTGGGCCTACGACTTCAAGTAGGTTTTTTTGGAAACCGCTGGAAGCTCTCTCCTTCATTTCGGAAGAGGGCTTTCAGCGGAATCCCGAAGTTCATCCCGCTATTTGTACCAATGGCTAAACGAAATGTGCATTCCCCGTCCATATATGTATCCCGGAGCATGCAGAGACCTTTAAAGGGCTGACGCTCTTCTGTATACTCAGCGGATGCCTCCACTGATATCCATTATCATCCCCGCGCGTAACGCCGAAGCTACGCTGGCCGTATGCCTTGAAGAGTTAATCGCGGATGACCGCCAAGAGATTGAGCACCACCCCTGCACCCCTCCTCATAGCTTCGCTAAGGAGGGGAAAGGAAGCGGGGACTCCGCTTCGTATGCAGAGGGGAGAGGAAATGAGAATCACGTTTCGAAATCGGGGGAGAGTGAGGGGAGGTTTTCCATTGAGGTAATAGTTGTGGACGACGCGTCGGAGGACGGCACTGCCGATATTGCCGGAAAGTTTCCGTGCAGAGTCATCACGTTGCCGGTACATTCCGGCGCGGCAAAGGCGCGCAACGCAGGGGCGTCTCAGGCTAAGGGTGAGATACTCTTCTTTACTGACGCAGATTGCGTTTTTACGCCGGGTCTGCTCGGCCTGATCCTGAACTCTATCAAGGATGTAAATGAGGAAATCGTTCTCGGCGGGACATATACGGAGTTGTCTTACGACCGACGCTTCTTTTCAGATTTTCAATCGCTCTTCATAAACTATTCGGAAACAAAGCATGCCGACAATCCTGACTATGTCGCGTCGCACGCGATGGCGATGCCGGCCCGGCTCTTCAGGGAGCACGGCGGGTTCAGGGATAACCGCTTGCCGATAGTAGAAGATGTGGAATTCAGCCACAGGTTGCGGAGGAGCGGGGCGAGGCTTCGCATAGATCCCGAGATGAAAGTGGGGCATATCTTTAATTTCAATTTATTCAGATCGCTTAAAAACGCCTTCAGGAAAAGCAGGTACTGGGTCGTCTATTCAATCGGAAACAGGGATCTCTTTGCCGATTCGGGAACAGCTTCAATTGAATTGAAAGCGGATGTCGCCGCGCTAATTCTGTCTTTGTTGCTCCTTGCGCAAGGGGGCTTCGGATATTTAAATTTTATTGCCGCTCTTCAGGCATTGAACATCTATATCAGCAGGGGGATTCTTTCCTCCTTCTTCCGCGCGGGCGGGAAATTGTTCGGTCTTGGCTCCGCGCTATATTATCTGACGCTATATCCTCTCGCCGTTGGAGCCGGAGCTTTTGCCGGGGTGGTAGAATATCTCCTTGGAGAACGGAGGAGCGCTCAAGGATGAAATATTCACCATTCCGGCATATGAGCTCGGTGATCTGGAAGCGAAGGCCGATCCAGTTTACCTTTTTCGTCACGAGGAGATGCAACGCTGAATGCGGCCACTGCTTTTATCTCTCAAAGGGGAGGAGGGGCAGCATGAAGGAGGAGACTCGCCGCGGCGAGTTTCATTTGCGCTCTGCCAATGTGGAATACTCTGTTTCGCGTGGCGAAGATGATCCTTCAAGACAAGAAAACGGTAACGAGTTGTCGCTCGCAGAAATCGAAAAAATATCGTCGTCACTTGGCTCACTCCTCTGGCTGGCGTTTTCCGGCGGTGAAATATTCCTGCGGAGCGATATCGCGGAGATAGCAAAGATATTTTACAGGGAGAACAGGCCGACATTCATTCTTCTGCCGACGAACGGTCTTTTGCCGGAAGTGATAGCCGAAAAGACGGAGGAGATTCTCCGCGCCTGTGAAAAGAGCAATATCGTGGTGAAACTTTCCATCGACGGTATTGGAGAGGAGAACGATGCGCTCCGCGGCGTGAAAGGGGCGTTCGAAAAAACATTAATGACATGCGAGATGCTTGCGAAACTTCAGGAGAGGTACAGAAACATCGATCTGGGTGTGAACACGGTATTTACCTCCGCGAATCAGGAGAGGATGGGGGATATCCTCGATTTCGTAAAAGGCATGAAAGGGGTGCGAACCCATACCGTTTCGCTCGCAAGGGGCGATCTCTCCGATGAATCGCTGAAAAATGTCGACCTCGAAAAATATAATGAAACCATAGGGAAGCTGGAGTTTTCGCACAAGAACGAGAAGCGCGGCGTGTACGGTTTCAGCGGAGCAAGGCTTAAGACCGCGCAGGATATCGTACAGCGTAGGCTGATCTACGCCACAGCGAAGGAGAAGGTGAAGCATACGGAATGCTACGCCGGAAAACTTACCGCAGTGCTTACGGAAACTGGAGACGTATATCCTTGCGAATCGTTCAATAGCAGGATTGGGAACGTGCGCGAGAGCGGATATGACATCAGGAAAATGCTCAATGGTCCAAAGGGTAGGGAGATCGTCGCCGAGATAGGGGAGAAGGGCTGTTTCTGCACGCATGAGTGCTATACGATGATGAACACCCTTTTTAATCCCGCATCCTACCCGGCGCTTGCACGGGAATATATGCAGATCTAACAGCGGGCGATTTCGGAGTGGAAGCAGAGGGGATTGGCAGGATGAAACTAAAATCAGATGACAAGATCGTTCTATCGGCGATCCTCATAATAGTGTCGGTATTTATTCAGTTCATCTTCAGGAGATTCGACGATAACACCCTGGCTCGATGGGGATGGGTATTCTACGGCGCGGAAATGGGGGAGGTATATCTATTTTTAGTACTTGCTCTTGCCGTGGCGTTTATGGTTTCAAAGCTGGAATCTCCCGGCAGATATCCGCGCACTTTTCTGTTTGCACTCTCATTTTTTGCCGCTGTGCCGGCTATGGGGATGCCTGAAATCATCTTGGACGCGGGGAGGTATTTTCTTGAAGCAAAGCACCTGGAGATGTATGGGGCCGGATATTTTTTAAGCGAATGGGGGGGCGGAATACCTGTATGGACAGATATGCCTCTTGTCCCGATGATATACGGTTTGCTTTTCAGTCTGTTCGGGGAAGAGAGAATATATGTTCAGCTTTTCAACATGGTTCTCTTCTCATCGACTGTCGTAATTACATTTCTTATTGGAAAGGAGCTTTGGGACGAGGAGCGGGGTTTTTACGCAGGCCTGTTTCTGCTAGCTATTCCCTATCTCCTTACGCAGGTTCCGCTGATGATGGTGGATATCCCGACGATGTTCATGACCACCGCTTCATACTACGTTTTTATCATCGCGGTTCGAGAGGGGAGCACACAATATCTTTTGTTGTCGCCTTTTATGATATTTCTAGCTGTGTTGACGAAATACTCCGCGATACTCCTCCTTGCCCCTTTGCCTGCACTCGCCTTTGTTATAAGCGACCATGAGGCAAAAGTTGTGCTTAAAAGGGTGGCCCTGGTATCTGCCGCTCTTCTCCTGTTGGCATCTCTTGCCGTTCTCGGTATGGGGGAGACGATATTAAAGCAGGCAAGACTGTTCATGGAGTATCAGGCTCCAAGGCTCGATTCTTGGGGAGAGAGCCATGTATCAACCTTCCTTTTTCAGGTTTCCCCCTTTCTTGCGATATTTTCCCTGATAGGCGCCTATACATCCTATAGGGAAAGGGATAAAAAGTTTCTTGTCGTTCTCTGGATAGCAGTGATCGCGTTCCTGCTGGAACTAAAAAGGATACGGTATCTGCTCCCTCTTTTTCCGATGCTTGCCTTGGCGGCTTCCTGTGGAGTGTGCAGCCTGGGGGAGAGAGAAGTGAGGCGGTTTGCCGGATTTGGGATAGTGTCCGTTTCGCTGGCCATTTTTTACCTGCTATATCTTCCGTTCCTCGGGTCGATAAGCACAGCCAATATAAAGGATGCTGGGGAATTTATCGATACGCTTAAATGCGGTTCGGTAGGCGTTTATATATTGCCGCAAAAAAATTCCAAGGCTAATACGGAGATAGCAATACCGCTTCTCGACATATTCAGCGATAAGGAGATGGTAAATATTCCGAACATGGAGATGAGGGCCGATGATGAAGCTCAGGCATCGTCACTGAGGTTCACCTGGGCGCCCGACTGGGGGAAGTTCGCAAGGAGGATCTCTCCTGATGAAAAACTTCCAATAGCCGTTGTATCGAGCGAAAAACTTATTGAGGCGCCTATAGAAATTATTAATAACCTCGAAGAGCATGGGACTTTGGCTCTTTTCGAAAAGTCGACAAATGCTTTTAAATTTAAAACATATGTGACCATTTTCGGGAAAGAGTGTTCTTGAGTGAGGAAAAATATAAGATGATTGGATAACCCCGGCAGATATTTCCTTCATCGGGAAATATAAAACATGGTATTCTGATACCGCAAACAGGGGATGTTGAATAGTCGATTGCCTGAAATGCGAATCGTGTTCCAGCTTGCTGAATACGAAATAGAGCAGGAACGACATTGGCGTTTACACTGGGTTTTTTCAAGTGGGGCTCATTTGCGCGACTCAAATAATGCGGAGGGAAGATAACAGGTGGACGAAAGCATAAGAAGAAAATGGATAATCGTCATCCTCTCCATTTTTTCAATAGGGAGTGTGATCGCTCTTTTATATGACGAGTACAACATGTATTTCGTCGCCTACATATGGTTCGGCTTCATATACGGGATGTGCCTGCAATACGGCAGATTTTGCTTTTCATCAGCGTTTCGCGACCTTTTTGCGGTAGGGGTGCCGCGAATGGTGGTTGGCATTATGATCGCCACGATACTTTTCAGTTTCGTGTCATCATTCGTGATGGCCTCCGGGATGAGCGGTTTCCACTCCGCGCCTTTCGGGATCCATTCCATAATTGCTGGGCTGATTTTCGGTGTCGGGATGGTTCTTGCCGGCGGTTGCGCCTCCGGCTCGCTCTACAAGACGGGTGAGGGGAATGGAACCTCCCTGCTGGTTGTGATTTCACTCGCGACGACTCTCGCGATTTTCGTCGACATTGGAGGTTTTGCAAATTATTTCGTTCCAAAAAAATGGGCCGAGTCGGCCTTGACCAAGAACCTTCCAGATTCAATTACTGTAAACGATGGATGGATAGATCAATTCCTTGCCGGTCATATCTGGAATCTTCCCACAACCAGGATCTCAAAAATGCTGGGGATGGATAGTGAAAGTTTTTCAGGTGTATTCTTTGGAGATTTCCTGATAGGGACAACCGTTCCGGCAGTTCTTCTCCTTATCATCGTCTATTATTTCTGGGCCAGGAAACAGCACCTGAAGAAGGTTAAGAAGGAGAGGGGGGCTGAGCCGGTCCTCAGAGACGACATTCAAGGCTTTTGGACTATGGTTATCTCATCTAAAAGGACCTCGATTGCGGGTTTGGTGCTCGGAGTGACAGCTGGACTTCATATATATGTAATGCAGGGGTTGCGAGTAAAATTCGGCATAGACAACGGCGGAACCCTGCTAAAAAAAATGGGATGGGATTCGGGGTTGTCGATCAATGGCACGGTATTCGACCCCGGCTACTGGTATGTGACCTCACAGGAGGGGCAGTGGGCGGCATGGGTAATGGACAAACTTGGAATAAATGTGATGGACAACATATTTTTCGGATATGTGAACGGCATACCGAATCCTCTCGTGAACGGGCCGGGGTGGATGTCGATCGCCCTTATTTTCGGCGCGGCTGTCATTGCCCTTATCAATAATGAATTCAAGCTGAAAATGCCTACAAGAGAACTAGCTGTATGGGCCATACTCGGAGGTTTTCTCATGGGTGTCGGCTCCAGGATAGGGCTTGGATGCAACGTAGGAGCGTTTTTCGTAAGGACTGCAAACGGCGATCCCAACGGCTGGTTCTTCGGCATTGGGATGATAGGCGGAGCATATATCGGAGTCAAATTCTTTGCATGGTGGACGGAACGGCAGATGGCGAAGGAGATGGCCGCTTTTTAATGAAATAAACGGATAATATAGGAGGGATACAAAATGGCGATGACGTTTGAAAAGAAAGGCGATGGGTTGTACGAACTCAATGTTCAGGGATTCGTATGCCCGCATCCGCAGTTATACACAAAAAAATCGCTGGAAAAGGTGAATCCCGGCGATGTCATAAATGTGATATTCGATAATCCCTCCTCAGGAGAATCGATCGCTTCAATGTGTGAATCACAGGGGAACGAAATTATCGAGAAAAAGGAAGAGGGCGGGAAACTGATTTGGTCAATAAAGAAATCAGAGGATTGATTTCCTCAGAATATTGCCGGGAGAATATATGAGCAGAGATCTCTGGATCGTAATTATTATCGTTATGGCATTTTTAGGTTTCCTGCTTGGATACAGTTCGTCCGCGTTTGTGTCCGGTACTGATGCGGGGCACAAGGTTGAATCATCCGGTTATAAATAATCACTCGGCATGACAGAAGCGCTCAGAACCGGAGAGGCTTGCTGAATGGATACTTTACGGTTTTAACATGAATATAATTCTTGGCGGGGGTCTTGCCGGGCTTTCCGCCGCCCACCTCCTTTCGAAATCATCAGCCAATATTACCCTGTTCGAAGAGGGTGAAACCGTTGGCGGCCTCGCGAGAACCATTGAGCATAACCGGTTCAGATTCGACCTCGGCGGACACAGGTTTATAACACGAAACAAGAGGATCATGGATTTCGTATCGTCGATCCTGAATGACAGCTATCTGACGGTCCCGAGGAAAAGCAGTATATACATGTTCGGGAAATATTTCGACTACCCCCTTAGGCCGGCAAATGCGGTGTTCGGTCTCGGTTTGCGTACAACATTACAAATTCTCGGTGACTACATCGCCGCCACGGCAATGAACGGTATCGCGCCAAAAGAGATAAGATCGCTTGAAGATTGGGTTGTAAGCAGATTCGGGCGGAAGATGTTCAACCTCTATTTCAAGGGATACAGCGAAAAGGTTTGGGGGATAGAGAGTAGCAGGATAAGCCAGGAGTGGGTATCGCAGAGGATAAAAGGGCTTTCCATGTGGTCGGCCCTCAAGAACGCATTCTTCAAGTTTTCAGGGGGCGACATAGATACTCTTGCCGACTCTTTCATCTATCCTGAAACGGGGATCGGGGAGATATCGGATAATCTCATGCGGTCGCTTGGAAACGGTAACGCCGTATTTTCAGGCGCGAGGGTGGAGAAGGTGTTCCACGAAAATTTCACCGTAAAGTACGTTAAAGTAAGAACCGCAAGCGATACGATTGAAGCGGAAGGGGGGGATTTTGTTTCCACAATCCCGCTTACCGAGCTTTTAGGGATGCTGGATCCCGCTCCGCCGGAGGATATTCTTGTTTCCGCGAAGAGGCTTAAATTCAGGGATCTTATAGTTGCGGCGGTGATGCTGGAGAAGCCCGCTGTCAGCGACCTCACATGGCTCTATCTTCCTGAGAAGGACGTGAAGATAGGAAGGATCCACGAACCTAACAACTGGAGCCGCGCGATGTCCCCTGCCGGATTCACCAGCATAGTTGCAGAGTATTTCTGCAACAGGGATGAACCTCTCTGGAAGGAAAGGGATGAAACGATCGCGGAGAATACAGCCGACCTGCTTGAGAAACTCAATTTCATTTCGAAGAGGGAAGTTGCAGGAAGCAAGGTTGTAAGAGTGCCTTACGCCTATCCTATTTTGGATGTCGGGTACAGGGAGAGCTATGATAGGGTCATGCGATACCTCGGCTGTTTCTCAAATCTTCACCTCGCGGGGAGAGGGGGGACCTTCCGGTATCTAAATATGGATAGCGCAATAGAGTCGGGACTGATAGCGGCTGAAACAATATTGGATAGAGGGCCGCGCGTAAAGGAAGAATCCCTTTTGCCGGTATAGATGAATAATGAAATGTGCCCTGGTAATACCCCCCTGGCAACCCGGCGATATTTTCCCGGAGAAAACCGCATCATCCCAGATTAACTACTGGCAGCCACTCGGGACCCTGTATGTAGGGGCCGTTCTGAAAAACGCGGGGCATGATGTGGTCTTCCTGAATGGGGCGTTCCTCTCGAATGAAGAGATTCTCGAAAAACTGCATCAATTCAAACCCGGTTTCGCCGGAATATATTCCACAGCCTTTGGGTGGAAAGGGGCGGTGCGCCTCGCTTCCGATATCAGGAAAAGAACCAGCAACGTCTTTATCACTGCCGGAGGGCCTTACCCGTCCGCGGCAAAAGGGGGAGCGTTAAATGGTGCGGAGGATATCGACGCCGTTGTGACAGGTGAAGGGGAAGTGACAGTTCCGGAACTGGTGAAGAGGCTTGAAAAGGGGGAGAGCCTCGCAGGATTGGAAGGGGTTATTTACAGGGAGAGTGGGGAGATAGTCAGCAACAACGAACGGAAACTGATAGACGACCTGGATTCCATCCCTTTTCCGGCCCGGGAACTGCTTGGCGATTTCGAAAAATATCTCCCGGCCCCCGCGACATACAGAAGGAAGCCGGTAGCGGTGATGATGACGTCAAGAGGGTGCGACAGAAAGTGCATTTTCTGTTTCCAGTTCGACAGGGAGAGGAAGAGCGGCATCAGGTACAGGAGCGTTGAGAATGTCATGGAGGAGATTGAGTCGTGTCTCAGGGCGGGGTACAGGGAGATAAAGTTCATCGACGATACCTTCACATCAGATTACGACAGGGCTATGCGGATAGCATCGGAGATAAAGCGAAGGAAGCTTGATTTCACTTGGTTTGCCTCGGCAATAGTCAACCAGGTGGATAAACCGCTTCTCAAGGCTTTCAAGGAAGCGGGGTGCTGGGCAATACTCTTTGGGGCTGAAAGCGGGGTTCAGGCGAATCTGAATACTCTCAGGAAAGGGACCACCGTAGAACAGGTCAGAAAAGGGGTCAGGGAAGCAAAAGAGGCCGGTTTAAAGGTATTTACCCCGTTTTTAATAGGAATTCCCGGGGAAACAAGGGAAAACCTCCAGAAAACGATAGATTTCACTCTCGAAATAGACCCTGATGTGGTCAATTTCCACTACCTCACACCATTTCCGGGGACGGAACTGCACGACAACATCGCGAAATACGGCTCCATGTCGGACGACCTTACGGAGTACACCTATCAGGGGGGGGCGTTTGTCCCGCACTCCATGAGCAGGGGGGAGATGGCCGAGATGCGAAACCTTGCTTTCAGGAAGTTCTATACAAGGCCGAGGTTCCTATTTCGCAGGACGCTTGGACTCCGTTCAGCCGACGATCTGAAAGCGGCCTTTAGTGGACTGAAAAGTCTCTTTTGGATACTGAAGGAGAAAGCCCTGTTCAGGCGGAAAAAGGAAAAGCTTTCAGGAAGCTGGTAGATCGGCTGCATCCTTCTGTATGTAATAACAATACCCAGATATCCAGAATCACAAATTTCCCGAATATTGGCGATCCCTTGAGTTAGGCCCCTTGCCGGGAAAACCGTAATGAAGCGGTCAGTATCCGCCAGTGTCTGTAGTGGTATTCGTCGATGTGTTAGTGGATGTGGCCGTGTAGGTCTTATCCTCGTATTCGCTTCCACAGGAAAAGAGGACAAGTGCGACAATGCCTGTAACGGAGATGAATTTAAAAATATCAGAAAAGATACTCTTCATTATTTTTTGCGCATCCTAATCAGTTTTTATTCAAAATTAAAATTCACTTATCAATATAATATAACATAGCCAAAATGAGCCGTCATCGAAAAAATACGATTTAACTATTTCATTTTCGCGATAGAGGCCGACTCTAAAAGAATATTTAATGCAAACATAAATATAATTGTCAGTTGTTTGCCGGTTGGTGTTTGTGTAGGATACGGTTTAATGGTGCAATTAGGTGTTTTACAGGTGTACTTAAAACAGAGAGGGAGGGTTTAAAATGGGAAATTTCAGGAAATATCTTAGCACGCGTATTACGCTATCAATATTCACAGCTGTGGCTTTGGCCACCGGAATAGCGGTATACGCTGGTTGCGCAAAGACCGAAGATGAGAAGACCACGAATACTACCTATGAAGGGAGATTGTTTGTCGCGTCAACCGATGGCGCACACGTTGCCGTTGCAAAGGTGACTATTGATCCTTCGGCAACACCATACATAACCGTGAACGAACTGAAAAGAATAAAAATCGCTGAACAGGCATATGCCACTGCCAAGACTCACAACATCCATGACGTCAGGCTCAACGCCGATGCTTCAAAGCTGTACTACTCTTCCATAAAAGAGGATGCCGCAGGTGGAGCGACAAACGGCAGGACGCATGTCGGATATGTTGACCTGACCAATATTGATAGCGCAGACTTTTTTACAACTGCACCAACAATCGTAGATGCTTCCGTTGATACTGCCACTTCATCGGTAGGAAAGCTGGCATACTGCGCCTCCGGCCACACCACAGATGTGCATATTCCGGTAGGAATGGCAACCCCGGCGTATTTCGACGCAATACCCAAAAGTGCAATTACTGCAGGCGCGACATTGACTTCAGGTTCCAATATTAAAAGGACTGATGTATCTTCATTCTATGACAATACGGACTACACTTGGGCACACGGTAGTTCGAACGCCGATGGTAGCAAGCTTTACCTGGCAATGGGGAAAACCACAGCAGGAAACGGCGGGGCTTCTACCGCGTTCAACGGCACCTGGGATGTTAGGATCCTGAAAATGGCTGACGTAACAGCAGGTACTGTGGGTTCAACCTCGGTGCTTGATTCCGGCTCATTAACAGGCCTTACGGCAGCCGCTTCCGGCGTACTTCCTTCAATGGCGTTCCGCTCATCATGGACGCCCGATGATTCAAAGATATTCCAGGCTGGTGTTGACAGGTTCGTGGTATTCGATGCTACAGACCTTTCCAAGGCCCCGCTTGTAAACACCAAAGAAATCGGTGGAACAAGGGTAAAGGTTGAGAATCACGATGCGGCATCAACACCGGACGGCAAATACGCGGTTCTTACTATCCGATCAAGGGCAACTGCAACCGGTGTTGAGGATGGCGGGGTACAGCTCTTCGACATTGCGAACGGTAAACAGCTTGGCGAACCGGTAAGTGTATGTAATGCATGTCACGAACTTACAGGTCCGGTTACAACAGACAGGAAGCTCTGCGGTATTACCGTTGATCTGACAGCTGTCACGAAATAAAGAAGGATCAGTTTTTCCTGATGGGGAGCGGCGAAAGCCGCTCCCTTTTTTTTTTTACACTTAAGACCGCGGTCGTCTGGCGGTTCGGCGAAAGCCGCTCCCTATATAGATTTATAAACTGGTTTTGGTTCCAGGGATGTCATTCCCGCGGAAGCGGGAATTCAGTGGAAACTAAAGGACGATTACCTTGTCCGATTCGTTGAACATGATCGCGTTGTTCAGCTGGCTGGAAGCCTTTATCTCTGCCGGAATGTTGCTCTCGTCGAAATTCATGGATTTTGCGCTGTGCTCGCAGAAGCTCATGGAGATTTTCTCATTTTTGGAGAGTCCTGAAAACGCTGCATCGTTCAGAAGATGAAGCCCGGCATCCATGATGAAGAATGTAACCTCGTCACCACGTTTCACAGCGGCATTTGCCAAGCCGACGGCGGCATCGCGGTATTTGTCAGTATTGAGATGAATTCCAAGTTTCATAATATGCCTCCCTTCGCCGTTACCATGAGACAATCTTGTCGCTGGCGTCTATCAGTTCGATGATCTTCGCGTAATCCTTTTCGCTGTTGAGGTCGATCTTAGTCACATCCCCCTCCTTTTCCAGCGCTTCAATGATCTCTTTCATATCCTTGTCAGGCTGTTTCTTCTGCATGAACAAAATTTTCATCCTCTTCTCTCCTCAGTAGGGGGCCACAATGTCGGCCTCGGCGAGCCTTTTGGCTATTTCCGAGTTTGATATGGTGGTGAATCCGGGATTGTCGCTGTTTGAAAAAACTTCCACATCCATCATCTGCATTGTTTCAAGATTGTGGAGGTTCTGCTCGCTGTTTTCGAGTTTGCCAAGAAGAAAAAGGGTCGGGACGTCATCAGCCAGGAGCAGTCCAAGGGTCATCCTCAAAGCTTCCCCCTGTCTGTCAGTTGCAATTACCGCGATTTTTTTTGGCATGTTCTGCATCCTCACAAATAATTTTCATTTACCGTAGCCGCCGGTTTCGGCCTGTCCAATCTCCTCGCTTAGAGACTGTATTCCAGTTTTGGTAGATACGACGTAACCGAATAAATAGCCTGAGAAGAGGGTAAGTACCGCGATCAATATCCATGTCGCGGTGGTCATGCTGTGATCCTTCCTTCCAAGAAGGACGATAAATCCGGCATAGACCGTGATGGCTCCGAAGAGAAGGAAGAGGGTGTTCACATTGGATGCGTCGCTGATTGCCTTCTGTTCGGCTTTAAGCCTGTTGTTTTCCGCTGTGATGTCGTTCATCTTCATCTGCGCGCCAAAGAAGTCAAAAAATGTCTGGCCTTCCACCGGCAGGCTGAGGTTGCTTCCCCAGTCCTTCCACGATTCCGGATAGAGGCGGACATCGCTGAAGCCGGCGGCTTTCATCGCAAGGAGGGCCATGCTTGCCCTTGCGCCTGTCTGGCAGTAGACAACGACAGGTTTATCCTTTGGAACTGAAGCAAAGAGCTGATTCAATCTCTTTACGGGGGCCAAGTCGCCTGTCTGGGGATTTATCGTCAACATCCAGTCAATGTTTATTGCTCCGGGGATATGCCCCCCTCTCAGAGCCCGTATGTCCTGTCCAAGGAATTCACGGTCCGACCGCGAGTCGACAACCGCAATTTTTCCGCTCCCAGCGTTCTGTTTCAGGAATTCCGCGTCGACCCTCATATTCTCGCGAAGTTCAGGCTCGAAGTCGGCCGGCTCGGCCTCTATCGTATCGGTGGAGAGTATGCCGCCGATTTCCTGCCAATCTTCGATCCCCCCGGTATAGACAAGTACGTTTTTTGATCCGAGGTATTCGAGCACCCACCCCATGTATGAGGCGAACATTGAGCCTCTCTCTCCGTGAACAATTACGGTCATATCACGGCCTACCCCGTAATCGCCGAGGATGGCGGCTATTTCATCAGGGGGGTAGAGGTGCTGGGTGCTGTCCATAAGTTCGAAGAACGGTGCGTTTACTGCGCCCGGAATATGTCCCTTGGAGAACTCCCCATATCCGCGAACATCCAGAAGAAGCGCACCCTCTCTGGCTGCCGATTTTACATTTTCGCTACTGCCAAGAGAGAGGGCGTATGAAGTCTCCGGCAGGAGAGCCAAAACGAAAAACAGGAGCGGGAAGAGTAGCGGCAATCTCCTCGCTCTGGTCCAAAGAGGTATGGGACGTGAGAGTATCGCGCGAAGCCCCTTCTTCATGCGGAGTAAGAGCCTGTCTGTATGTTTTGACCTCGCGACCGGCTGATGCGCCTGTCTGCGGAGAGGCGTATGAAACCTGGGGAATTTGGCAAAATGCGCGGGGTGGACATGAAACGACCCAAAATAATTCCTTCCCACTATTATTATTCCTCCATCCTTGTTCCTGATGCTTTTCTGTCTATCGTGCCTTATTGTTTCAGAGCTGTATGCGATCCGGTACCTAGAAGATCATTTGAACCTGGAAAGTAGTCGTATTGAAATCCTGATATGCCGGATATGTCGGATCGGTTTTCAGTTCCTTCTTTTTGTAGGCGGTCATGGAGTAGTCGAGGGTGAATTTCATGACGCCGATGAAGTAATTGATCCCCCCCTCGGTCTGGTTCAGCCCCTGATTTCCAACCGTGCCGATCCTCGCGAATTTCCAATCCTCATACTTGACGAAAACCTGTATCTCTCCGGAACCGATCTTTGTTCTCGGCATGAAGGCGGCGTCCACATAGTATCCGTTTCGTTCGCCGGAAAGGCCGTACGAGGTCGTATCGGGCTCCTTCCCCTTGTATGCGCCGTCCCACGAGAAATCGAACATTGCGCTGGTGAAGGTAAACGTTCCCGGCAGCATCGGATATTCGAAAAAGAGGTCAACGGTTGTTGCGGTGTAGTCTTTTTCATCGCTAGGTTCGACACCGCCAAGGTTGCCGAACACTGCGGAAGGCTCGTACGAGACCCCCGCTCCGATTGTAAGCACTTTCCTTCCTCCAAGGTAGGTGGCAAGATACCCGTAGTCTGCTTCCGGGTCGAGCAGCGAGAGATGAAGCCTCCCCTGATAGCGGAAATTGGAATGCGGTTCCAGGTTGGAGCCGTAATCGCCATCTCTCCCTTCAAGGAGGCCAAGCCGGTAGCTCAATTTCGCGTCGAGAAGGTTCCCCCATACCGCGAAACCGTTGTCCCTGCTGAGGCGGTACGGTTCGTATATGTAAGCAGATCTCTCCAGGGTAAGGGCAGAACTGCAACCTTCATTGTTCGAGCGGCTGAAAGGGGGTTTGAACATCCCTGCCTGGAGCTGGAAAGCGTCTGTCAGATAGAAACTGAGGGCCGAATCGAGTAGTTTCATCCCCTCGTTACCGCCGGCGGGGTAAACGCCGTTGGAGCGTATCCGTCTGTCGGGGGTATGTTCGTATTGGGCCTGGACGTAGTATGAGATGACATCGCTAACTTCGCCTGTAAAGCCGAGCCTGTTGCGTCGGAAATGCATGTCGTTCGTAGCTTCTGTCTTGTCCGGGCCGGAGCCGGTATCGCGCGACTGTAGCCAGAACTGGAAATAGTAGAAGATCTTCGGTATCTGCTCCTCCTGGGGGAACGCCGTTCCCGGGGTTGCCAAAAGGAAAAGCAGGGAAAATCCGGCAATAATTCTTGAACAGTATCTGTTGCGAAACAAGCTTGTCATCCGCTATCCCCTTTCCCTGTTTTACATGCTAATGAGTTGTGCCGTGCGAACCTCTTGATCTATTGAAGAGGTATTGTAATCCTTCGATTTATCGGGGATCCCCTCCATGTGGCATGAACCGCAGGAAGAGGCTGTATCGGTCATAGGCTTGTTTCTCATCTCCGCGTGGGCGGCATCCTTTGATTTGCTCCAAGGCTTCCCGCCGTGACAGCCGGGGCATGAGTTCTGAACCTTTGAATGATCCTTGTGCCATTGAACAGAGTCTGTATACCCCGCCTTTTTCTTTTGGACATGACAGGTAAAGCATGATGTCAGCTTCCCGGCGGTATATGCCGCTGAAGCTACGGAGCCTCCGAAATCAGACGTAGAGCTTGGAAGCAGTGTCGCAAGGAAATAAAGCATTATCGCAAAAGCGCCAGTCAAGCCGAATCGAAAATTTGCGCTCATCGAAAAGACCCCCCTTTACAAAAAAAGATATTGTCTGCAAACCTTTTGAAAAAACATCCCAAGGGCATAATTCGTTTACCAAAACGATTGTTATCCTACTCAGAAATTATATGACAACTATAATTGTATAGCTATTCAAAATATTCTTTATGCTACCTGCAAATTAAATATTCCCTACATATATAACCGAGTGGTAAAAGAGTTATTTGCATTGGACTTTTTATGGGATATAGCTAAAATGATGCTTGACACTTGGGAGTGTTATTAGTGTTCTATTGGATATGCTTCATTTTTTAGGAGAGGGGAAATTTCATGGATTCGAAATACTTTGTACCGGGGAAATTGTGGCGATCTTTCGGAATTTTGTCAGTAGCGCTTGTGCTCGGGGGCCTTATGGCGCTTAGCGGATGCGCGAAGGACGAGGATACAACAGACACAACGTCAAAATGGGATTCTGCCGCAAATATTGTCCAGACATCCGATGCGGATTACGACAATAACACCAACGGTATTATCACAGCTGCTACCCTTAAAACATGGATCGATGACTGGGCCACGAACAAGCCGACAGGCATTACCGGCAATCTCGTTATTATGAGCGTGTCCGATGGCGGTACCGGAAGGGAATTTCTTGCGTCGGGAACCGGCATTAAGTCCTATAAAGTAACAACTTCAGGTCTGGTAGAGACACGATCAAACGGCGTGACCGAAACCCCTTCAATGGTACTTAGCGGCGCCAAAATGGACCTGTTTCTTAAATTGTACGGAATTGATCCTTCGGCAGACATGATCGTCTGGGTTATGGGATCCGCAACGAATGGTGGTCCAGCCATGCAGGCAGGCCGCGGCTGGTACCTCTTCCGATACTGGGGCGTAGAAAAGGAGCACCTTGCGCTACTCAATGGCGCGCTTGCTGTCCACACTACCGATCTTCCTGATTCATACTTCACGGCAACCGCGGATACGGCTCCTGATACTGGTACATTCTCGGTTAAATCTCTTTCAGCTGACAACACCGCTCTACAGGCAAGCCTTGGCGAAATGTTCGACGTTGCGCAGGGGAAGAACCTCCCTTCGGGTGGAGCATTCCTCTGGGATGCGAGGAGCGCAGCCGAGTATAACGGCGATGCGGCAAAAACAACAGGTACAACAGCAACTCAGGGATGCGGAACTGGAACCAACCCGCCGTGTATTTATGTAGCCTTCGAAGGGACCATCAAGGGTGCTGTGAACCTCGAATACACGAATCTCTTGGATGCTACAGCGGGTTATGCGTACAAGAGCAAAGCTGATATTTCGACTTTGGTCACCACATTGGGCTACACCTCCGGTGAAACTGTTTACACCTGGTGCAGGACTTCATACCGAGCGATGGTAACGATGATTGCGAGCAACGTCATACTTGGCAATCCGGCAAAGGTATACGATGGCGCGTGGATAGAGTGGGGTCAGCTTTCGACCAATCCAGATAAGGCCGGGAATCCTGTGATGCCATCCACATCCCCGTGGCTTACCGATGTTGCGGCTCTCTCCGACAACATTACCAAAAACACATCTGCTAACGTAGAGCCTCTTGCTGTCATTACTAACGCCGCCGCTGCAAGCGCGGACGCGATAATCGTGGCTGACAAGGCTTACAAGAACTAGTTTTTAAATTCGTTTCAGCCCCTCTTCCCGTAAAGGGAAGGGGGGCTTTTTTTTGGCGTTCGGACGTTCCCGATTCTCTATTCACATCCTATGATTGTGTAAAGTTCCTCATGGGTGCTAACATTGAACGTATGAAGCATTTATGCAGAACCTATTCGATACTCCTTATATTCTCGCTATCCATTCCCCTTTTCACGCTATCCGTCAACGCAGAGGAGAAAAAAATATCGACCATTCCCCTTACGGTAAAAGGGATGATCTGCGGACAGTGCGAACGTCCCGTCAAACGGGCAATAAAGAATCTCGACGGCGTAAGCGGAGTGAAAGTAAAGATTGACCGCGCCAAGAGGGAAGGGGACGTAACGGTCACCTACGATCCGGAAAAGGTCACCCCCGAACAGGTCATCGATGCTGTAAACAAATCCGGCTATCAGGCGGAACTGAATAGCCCTTCCCGGTAATCTGTTTTATAGTCTCAATCTTGAACTTTTTCGTAAAACGTTTCCCGCTAAAAGGAGACCGCCTTCAAAGCTTTAATTGTATGATTTAAAGGTTTCTGCAAAACCAAGAGTGATTCATAAAGATTTGCAAACTTTCATACATTTCTCAAAACATTCTATCCGATATTGCATCAATATCGAATTAATGTCGTTTGGTTTTATGCTTTCAAATCTTTTGGGATTAATGCCTAGCATCTTGGTGGTCTTTTTACATACTTTGACGGCAGTCTCCCATTCTTTAATATCAAGTGTTCCATGATCTGCTTCAATAACATCCGGCAACCAACCCTCAATTCCGGCTTTTAAGGCATGCATGACCTTTTTCAATTTGCTGGAAGTTCTCATCTTCGACCACTCATTTAGTGACTGGTGTAAACGGCAAGTACATTTGACTGATTTCCTGATTAACGATGAGAGACGAAGTCGATCGCACGTTTCACCGGCAATTTGGAAACCAGCCTCGTCGTGACCAAAATGGTGAGGATAATTGCCAGGATCTGTACCCAGTTTGCCGATATCATGGAGAAATGCCGCCAGCCTGGCTATTGCATTGTTTGTAAGGCTGACTGCCCTATCTAATACTTCGCAAGAGTGTGAAAACAGGTCTCCTTCCGGGTGGTATTTTTCCGGACCTGCTGGAACCTTTTGCATTTGAAATATTTCCGGGAAGTAACACCCTCCAATCCCTGTCTCCACCATTCGTTTGAAAAACAGGCTGGGATTCATCCCTTCCATGGCTTTTAGCATTTCCCTGGTAAAGCGCTCTACAGGGATGTCATTTAGCGCAATTTTCCAGTTTATTGAGTCCACTAGATATTTGGTCTCTTCAGTTGCCGTCCAGCCATTTGCCTCAAATCGAAACATCCGGAAAATTCTGGCCGGATCATTTATGAACGTATTTTTGGTACATGCTTTTAAAGAACGGTTCTTTAAATCGATTAACCCTTCCAATGGATCTATAAATTCTCCGGATAGATTGATTGCTATTGCATTTACGGTAAAATCCCTTCGTTGCAATTCTTCGTTTAACGTTACGCCTTCTGCGGGAATAGTTGCTTCAACGACCCCTATTGCTGGTATTTTTTGTACGTAAATCGGATCAGTGGATTTTCCTAGAATCTTCCTGAAGCCTAGCTGGGTAATTTGGTCTTTGGATAAAAAAGTGATGATATCTACATCTTCACGATCCTCGCCAAGCATATCGTCCCGAATTGCTCCACCAGTTATAAAGACATTTTTACAGCACTCTGGTGGGAAAAATTCTCGAAAAATTCTAATTGTATTTGTCAGCATAGGATTTAAAGCACTTATTCAATCAGTGTTTCGTGATCTTTTATCTTGTTAGTCGATTTGTAGTCGTCAACGTAATATACATTAGCATATGCGCCCATGTATTCTTTGAGGCTTGTGGCAATGTTTCGTCCAGTCTCGATAAATTCATTAATTTCTTTACTGTCGGGGGGGGATTCGGAATTTACATGTGGTGGGATTTTTCCATGAGACCAGTGAAAATCATCAATTCTCTCAACATACCAATCATTCCAATCATCAAGTCGTTTTTGAATATCGGAGGGGAGCTCTAAACCCCCGCCAATAATATCTCCTTTGTAATAAGTCCAGACACAACATCCAATGTCTGGCATTACCCTGAGCATCATTGGAACCGGATTGTTTTTATATTCAACATATGTTTCGCAGTCCAGGTAGTTTTTTAATTGTGTTGCAAGTTTGTATCCCTCTTTATCAAAAGCTTCCCAGTTGAAATTATCACCCTGCAGATCAGGCTGGCAGTTCCAATGCCATTCGATCCATTTGTTGAAATCCATGCAAAGTTCTTTTGGTAGCTTAAGGCAAGAATGTTCAATCATTTTTCCTGCTGATGTCTGCAAAGGTTCATCGAGGATCCAAATGCCAGAGCTCCCAAATTCTGGCCAAACGCGGTAGTAAGGAGGTTTTGGCTTGTACTTTTTAAATTCCATTAGTCCCATGATCCTCTCGACTTAAATATCATTTTCATATTGTTGCATTTTGGGCAAATGCAGATAGTGTAATATGTATTTCGCACATTCTGTGCCCGTGACAAGCTACAGTGATAATGCAGGGTTCACTGACGGCAATAATGAGAAGAGGAACCAAGGCAGATGCCCTCCCAAAAGGAGTCCCCTAGCCATACGTCCTAAGCCGACAGTTCCCCTAATAAATATTCATCGCAATAAATCTATTTAAATATAAATGAGTAAACTAAAAAATGCAAAAAATATCGATAACTGGTCAGATTGAAGTGGAGAAAACCAAAAGAATATCTTTGCGACCGGAGGGATTCTATTGAAAGGCATGAATTTGCTAACGCGACAGCATCGTGGTGCCGCTGTTCTTTGCTTCCCGTTCGCATAAAGGACGTCCTGTCCGTGAACGCTCCCTGTTCGGTCGCGTACGCTCACTCTGCTTCGAATCTCGTTTTCATGGGATTTGTCAAAAACATCTCCCTTTTCGAGGCAGATTTATTTGGCGCGCCCGAGAGGATTCGAACCTCTGATCTTCGGAACCGGAATCCGGCGCTCTATCCAGCTGAGCCACGGGCGCACATTAAGACAAAGTATATCGTTAAACCTTCAACTTTTGCAGAATTTTAAGATAACAGCTTTTCAGATCAAAAGAGGGGTGATCGCGCCCCATATCTCGTTTCGTCCCTGCTTGCTCAGTGTTGATGAGAGGATCGGTTTTGCACCGAGTATTCTCTCGATGATGGCGGAGGATTGGGCGCATTTGTTTTTTGAAAGTTTGTCCGCCTTGTTCGCGACAAGTATATGCGGAATATTCTTGTGCCGGACCCATTCCGCCAGCATGACTTCCAGATCGTTAGGTTCTCTCCTTACGTCGACAATATGGATCAGCGCCTTCAGCGTCTCCCTTTTGGAGAGGTATTCCTCTATCATCGGTTTCCATTTTGCTATTTCAGATTTATCACCTTTGGCGAATCCGTAGCCGGGGAGATCTGTGAGGATGAACTTTTCGTTTATTTCGAAAAAATTGATAGAGCGGGTCTTTCCAGGTGAAGAGGAGGTTTTTACAAGTTTTTGCCTGTTCAGAAGTAGGTTCATGAGGCTCGATTTTCCGACGTTTGAGCGCCCCGCGAATGCGATCTCCGGCATGCCGGTTTTGGGCCATCCCCCTTTATCAAAGGCGCTGGTTATAAAATTCGCAGATACAATTTTCAAGTTAACGATCCTGTCAAATATATGGAGCCGCAGGGCGGAAATGGAAGAGGCCGTTTCCGCCAAAAAAAAGGAGTTGCCTTGATAGTAAAGGCAACTCCATCAAAATATGCTAGTAAAGAGGATTAATAACGAGGCCGCTGACAAGTTTTGGATAGAAGTAAGTCGACTTCTGCGGCATCTTGAGCCCCGCTGATGTGACCTTCTGCATATGCTCGACAGGCGTGGGATTGAGGAAGAACGCGAGCTGGAAACCTTCCGAATCGACCTTTTCAGCGGTCTTCTGTATCTCCTGCGAATATTTTACGTTCGACTGCGCGGCAAGCTCCTTCTGTCCTATTCCAAGATGTGCTTCAAGTATCTTGTTGTGCAGGATACCGACATCCAATTCGTCAAGAGGATCCGAAGAGGCTTTTCCTTTATACTTGAGGAAGTGGTAATTGCCGTTTCCAGAATAGAGGCCAAATACTCCATGGGGAGATAGCGCCATTTTTTCGGAAAGGCCTGTTTCCGCATCGTCGTTCCTGTTTCCATTTTGGGAAGATATCTTTTCGATAGAGAATTCGGATTCGAGTTTTTTCAGGAAATCGTCCAGGTTGAAATTCTTGAGGTTGAAAATCAGGCGGTGCGTTGGGAGTATGGTAAGACCTTCCGACTCTGTATTGGTGAAGTACATCATAACGTATTTCACGTCTTCGGTAGCTTCCCCCTTGGCGACCATCTCCTTGTAGTAGTTAAGTGCGGTTTCATACCTGTGATGTCCGTCGGCTATCAGGATGGATTTTCCCGACACGATAGAAGCAAGGCGGGAAATCCAGTTAGTGTCGGTAACCCCCCAGAGGGAGTGCGTTAATCCGTCGTTTGTGGTGGTGGTGATATCTGGAGCGGTCGATGATATTTCACTCAGAAGCGCGTCGCTCTTTTTTTCCTTGTCCGTATACAGCCCAAATATCTGGCTGAAATTGCACCTGCAGGCTCTAGTGAGGTTTAAGCGATCCGCCTTCGGGCCGGCGAGAGTCTTTTCGTGAGGGACGATTGAACCCCCGAAATCCTCAAGTATTTTCCTGGCGACAAAGCCGATACGCGTCTTTTTTGTCCCTTCCACTTCGTATGACTGGGCGTACACATAGATGGCTTCGGTTTCGTCCCGCTTCAGTATCTCTTTTTTGAGCCAGCTTTCCAGATCGGCGGCGGAGCGGGTATATCTGTTGTTATTTGGTGTGTCGGTGTCGAATTCCTTGCCGAGGATCAGTCTGACAATATTATATTCATTTAATTTGTACAGTTCGTCCTGCTGAGCTGGTGATATAACGTCGTAAGGGGGAGCTAGCAGGGTCTCCGGTTTTCCTGCCATGTCGAAATTGTAGCGCAATCCCCTGAACGGTTTTATCGAATCGGTCATTTGTGTTCATCCCTTCCTACGGTGTTAAAATTTTAAAGGAAAATTCGTTTTCCCTGATGTTGTTGTATGCTTCGAGGGCTTTCTCCCTAGACGCGAAAGCTCCAAGATAAACGCCATACCTTGTCTTACCCAAATAGCTCTTCTCCAGAAGGTAAGGGGAGTATCCGTATTCCCTGAGCTTGTTGTACACAAACTCGGCATCTGCCCTTTCCGCCGAAAGATTAGCCTCCAAAGCGAAAGGGAATTCTAACACTTTTGTGAATTTTTTTCCCAGTCCTTTTAAGTTGCGTGCAATTTCTTCAGCTTCTGAGCGGGATTTTGCCCTTCCGATAATGGTGCGGAATCCTTTAGAGGGGAAAATATATGAGCTCGCCTCGTATGCCTCAAATCCTGCCGCCCTGAGGCGCTCAATGCCGGATTTGGTTTTTTCCGCTTCGGTTGAATACCCGAGGTAGACAACCCATGGGCGCTTATTGTCTTCACTCTTTTTCGGGATGAAGTCTTCACTCGCTATCTTCAGGCCGTTGGAAGTGTCTTTGATCATCATTTTCTTCAGGCCGAAAGAGGCGAAGGTATCGCTTTGGAACCACTGCTTGAAATGGACCTTTACCAAATCCCCTTCTCTTTTAATGGCGGGATTTTCTATTTCTATTTCGATATTGGTTTTATTCCTGTTAAAGGCAATTCTCCTGCCGAGAAAGTCGTCCCTCCCCAGTCCGCGTGAATCGTTGAAATCGGTAGAGTAGTAATTTGCAAGAGCCTCCTCGTCTTTTCCTTTCCAGTCGGCCTTCCACCTGTCGATGAATTTTAAAACCTCACCGTCCGGGATGAATCTTGCCAGCGGAACATCAGCCTCAAAATCTCTGGGATCAGGCCTCGCTTTAAGTTTTTCGAGATGGGCATCCAGAACCACCTTTGCTTCCATAAAGGTATACTGTGCCGCCTTTGATTCAATATTTTCATAGGAAATCGTTTCGCCTACTTTTAGCTTGTGAATGTTTTCGTCAATAAAGGCATGTTTGTTGTTGTTATAGAGGGCAAGGGCGACATGCGGTCGAATGCTGACAGGGATGTCAAGTGACCTGATTATTGCCAAAAGCGTATCACCTTCATGAATAACACGGGATCTTTCGCGTTTTTCGACGCCGGAATATTGTGCCGGGTTCTTCCTGACAAGCGCATTGCTGATCTTCGGGGGGAGAGTGGAGACTTTTATAGGAGGCCTATCTTCAAGAGGGAGAGGCTTCTTCCCGGCATCGGCAATCGTTTCATCTCCCGGGAGCTCAAGAGAGAGGCTCTTTCGGAAATTCATTGCCAGAAAAAAGTTCTCCATTATCGTTCCGTTTCCGGAGCTTGCCTTGATGACAAGGTTGAAAGTGGATTCCGGGACTGGTTTGTCGGAATAGACAAGAATTCTCTGCCTTGCGGGGTTGGAAGGGTCGTTTTTGATCTTTACAACCAGATTATCCATGAAATCGGGTCTTTTTATCTGCATCATCTGGTAATCGAGAGGGGTGCCTACTTCGGCTTTCAGTTCCGTTTCGCCGGGGTCGGTTATCACAGGTATTTCAGCTGTAAGGGTTTTACCCTTTGAAGCCTTTACTTCAATGTTCCCAAGCCCGAGCGCAGATGCGTGGTCTGCGGAAAATCCCGCCCAAAAGAGCAGCAAAAACAAAGTTTTAAAGCGCATTATGCCCCATATGCAATTCGTTTACATTCAGCAGTGAATACATTTGCAACTCCTCAATACACGCAAATGTCTAACTGCGCTATTTTATTCAATTTTTCAGGTAATTCCAATAACAGAATTACCGACAATTTGTGCAGAAAATTTGTCATCGGCGCATTTTGAATATTTCGTTGGATAGGGGGGAGGGGAGACGACATAATCATACAATATCCAATTTTATGGATATCTATCCATACGGACATGCGATAATGTCGTAAAATTGGCATTTAAGGAATTATATGAATACAGATTCAGAAGACGTTATCCCTTTAGACAGACAACCCGATCTGCGTGTTCTTGCAATGCCGAGGGACGCGAACTCGTTTGGTGACATTTTCGGAGGCTGGATAATGGCGCAGGTCGATATCGCAGGCGCAGTTGTCGCGAGTAAAAAAGTGAAGGGGAGGGTTGTTACCGTAGCAGTAACCGAATTCCAGTTCAAGAAGCCAGTGTTTGTGGGGGACCTCGTAAGCTGTTTCGGCGAGATAGTAAAAATCGGCAAAACCTCCATTACGGTAGACGTCTGCGTATATGCGGAACGGGGGATGAGGGCAGGCGAGACAATAAAGGTCACCGAAGCTCAGCTGGTTTATGTTGCAGTTAATCCAAATGGAGAACCGATACCTATCCCGGCATAAATCAGGATGAGTCGTGAAAGCCAGGAACAAAACCGATCTATGTCTGAGATAATAGTCTCAGGATATTCGTCTAACATATTGATACGACCAAAAAAGCGAAAATGAGAGCAGGCCCGAAAAGGAATACAGGAGCTGAATCATGAAAACGGCCCTGATAATTGCCAGAACCAGCGGTGAGTCGGGAGTAATCGGCACTTGCCTAGCCGATAATTACATCATCGACAAGGTGGAAGATAAGGAGACCTGCCTGACAAAACTGAGGAACAAGCGGTACGAACTGATTTTTATCGACATTGATCTGCTTCTTTCGCGCGAGGAAGATACAGGTCCGACAAATTATAAGAAGATCCTCAGTCCGTTTTGGCAAACATTTCCAAGTGCTGAAATTATTGTCCTTGCTCCTCAGGAGCAGGTTCGCCTGGCTGTAAATGCCGTTAAAGCCGGGGCAAGCAACTATCTGACCTATCCTTTAAGCGAAGCCGAAATCAGGTTCGTTACGGAGAGCCTGCATGAGGCGCAAAGGATGCAGTCGGAACTTGATTATCTAAGGAAGGAGTTTTGGCAGAGCGATTCGCTGGAAGTCGTTCGGACCAACAGCCCGACAATGAAGGCGGTTTTCGATAAGGTTCGCTCCGTCTCCGCAACAAACTCCTCGGTACTTATAAATGGTGAAACGGGGGTCGGAAAAGGGGTTATCGCCAGGATCATTCACCGGCACAGTGAAAAATATGAAAATCAGTTCGTTTCGGTTCATTGCGGCGCTATTCCAGAAACGCTTATTGAAAGCGAGCTTTTTGGTCATGAAAAAGGCTCATTTACCGGAGCGATAAAAAGGAAACTTGGCAAATTCGAAATAGCTGACCGCGGCACGATTTTTCTCGATGAAATCGGAACCATTCCGCGCGCGGCGCAGATAAAGCTCTTGAGTGTTCTTCAGGACCATGTATTCAGCCGAGTGGGAGGGGTGGAAGTAATCGAAACCGGAGCAAGGGTGATCGCCGCCACAAACGTAAATCTTGAGGAACTGTGCGATGCAGGTGAATTCAGAAGGGATCTTTTCTACAGGCTGAATGTTTTTCCGATAGATGTCCCCCCGCTTCGGCAAAGAATTGAGGATATCCCTTTGCTTGTAGACGGGTTTCTTAAAAAACTAAACAGGCTACAGACAAAAGAGATACATGATATACAGCCGGAGGTCATGGAGGCTTTTGAATTATATCAGTGGCCAGGAAATATTAGGGAGCTTGAAAATCTAATCGAAAGAGCATATATCCTTGAAACATCTTCTGTTCTCACTACTGAAAGCTTTCCGGGTGAACTTTTCGCAAAAAAAGCCCCTTCTGCGAAGTTGACAGTCGACACGGCCTATACGATCTCTCACGTAAAAAAGAGGGCGATGGAAAATATTGAAAGGCAGTATCTAAAAGAGTTGCTGACGCTGAAAAAGGGGAAAATTGCAGAAAGCGCTGATGTTGCTGGAATCACCACAAGACAGTTGAACAAGCTAATGAATAAATATAGCCTGAAGAAAGAGATGTTCAAAAATTAGTTTTGCCAGATAAGAACAAAAAATTCCTACCGCCGAATAACAGGAACTGGCAGTTCTTGTTAGTCGGCAAATATTAAATCCTCAATTTCTTGTCGATATCTATTTGTATTTTCAGATAAAAATATAAATATTTGCATATATGTGTTTTTAGAATTCCTGTTTTTAGCTTAAAGGTGCTGAATTCGAATATATCGCCGAATCATTTTTGGGTAAACAGGAATCAGTAGTTCTTGTATGAATCCTTAAGGCGCATAATTCCCTGAAAAATCAATATGATAGCTCTGGCACATCTGTTGCAACTCAATATCCTTCAATTGGGGTATGAGTGCGCTGGTTGCGCAAACGCGAAACAAAAATGTGAGGAATTTAAATTGAAAAGCCTGGTTATTCAGAAAATGGAAGTGCCGGATGTAATTGACAGCTTGTCTAACCCTATTTATGAGATTACCGCAAATGATTTCATGTATTTGAAATCCACCAATCTGAAAGATTATCGGAAATATTCTGCCAAGGACGGTGCAGGGAGATGAAGAGCGCTACGGTAAACTCCGGGCAAAAAACCGAACTCTGTCATACCGAAAAGGAAACGGCTGGCTTTGAAAGCATACCAGAGGTCCTATTCCCCTCTGTTGAAGAGGCAGGAATTTCATCTGGCGAATTCAGCAATACAGGGGAATATACCAAGGCTGCATTCAGGAAAAAATATTTTCCGGACGCAACATCAAGGGAGTGGAACGACTGGAAATGGCAGTTGAGGAACAGGTTTAAGAATGCTGAGCAGCTTGAAAGGATAATTCAAATATCCCAGGAAGAAGCGATAGCGCTCAGAAATGGCGCGGGGCAACTTCCCGTAGGGATAACTCCGTATTATGCGAGCATGATCGACCCGGTAAACAGCAATCATCCTATTAGGCGGATGGTTGTTCCGGTCTATAACGAAAGAATAATAACAGAAGGCGAGGATATTGATCCTCTTTCAGAAAATAACATGAATCCGGTTCCAGGCATAGTGCACCGTTACAAGGACAGAGTTCTATTTCTGGTGACCGGTTTTTGCTCAACATACTGCAGGTATTGCACGAGATCCCGGATAGTAGGGCATGAAGGGAGGATTCAGGCCGGAAAAGAAACATGGCTTCGCGCCATAGAGTATATAGAGTCAACCCCGACAATACGGGATGTGCTGATCTCAGGTGGCGATCCACTTACGCTGGATGACGATAAGCTGGAGTGGCTCCTTTTCAGGCTGAAAAAAATTCCTCATCTCGAGATTGTTAGGATTGGTACCAAGGTTAACGCGGTTTTACCGCAAAGGATTACCAAAGGTTTGCTGAAGGTATTAAGAAAGCATAAACCGGTCTGGATGAGCCTTCATTTTTCCCACCCGATGGAGCTGACAAGGGAGTCGATTGAGGCTTGCGGAAAGCTGGCCGATTCAGGCGTTCCGCTCGGTAGCCAGACAGTGCTGTTGAAAGGGGTGAACGATGATCCGGCGACGCTGAAAAAACTATTTCATGGTCTTTTGGCGGCGAGGGTACGCCCGTATTACCTGTACCAGTGTGACCCAATCCTTGGTTCATCACATTTCAGGACGCCTGTTCAGACAGGAATAAAGATCATTCAAAGTCTCAGGGGGCACACCACAGGATATGCGGTGCCTCAATACGTCATTGATGCTCCTGGAGGTGGCGGAAAAATACCGGTAACTGCTGAAAATATTTTCGGTTTCGATAAAAACAAAATACTTCTTCGAAACTTTGAGGGGAAAATCTACGAATACCCAGATCCAGGAACGTGTAAATAATCGAACAAATAATAGAAAGGAGGAAAGAGGACGGGTCGCAAGCAGGTAGAAGGAAGATTGTGTTGTGTCTAATGTTCAAATTTTTAAATAGGAATGGTATATGAAAAATAGCATTAAATTAATCACGGTGTTTATTGTTGGTATTTTTATCCTTGCAATTGGTTTTTCAAACCTGGCGATGGCACAGACCACAACAGGATCGGAAGATTTAATGATCGTAGCGTCATCGGATGAGGAGACCACTTCGGATGATGAAGAGACAACCGATGAAGGTTCCGGCGACGAGGAAGGCGGAGATGAGGGCGAGGGTGAAGGTTCGGAAGACGCCCCAGAGGAGTAATCCCCCCTGTTCATTCGCGAGGCAAATCGATAGCGTGGATGATTTGCACAGTTTTGAATAAAGCAGGGAATGCCGAATACCTTGGAAGCCTGTTATCGCAGGAATCGGCATTCCCTATGAATCCGATAAGAGGAGAGGAGTAGTAGATATAATTTTGGACAGAAATACCGTTATTGGATTGACTTATGATTTGCGTAGCCATTACCAGATGCTTGGATATACCCTTGAAGAGACAGCGGAGTTTGATTCCGATTCTACCATTGATGCAATAGAGGAGTCCCTGAATATTCTCGGTTTTAAAACCGAGAGGATAGGTAATGTAAAAGACCTTGTCACATCCCTGGCAGAAGGGAGAAGGTGGTCCATGGTCTTTAATATTGCCGAGGGTCTTCTGGGGATCGGAAGGGAATCGCAGGTGCCGGCAATTCTAGACGCATATGGCATACCTTATACCTTTTCCGATCCGCTCGTTACTTCAATTTGCTTCCATAAAGGTGTTGCAAAAAGATTCGTTCGAGACGCGGGCTTTCCAACGACCGATTTTGAAGTTCTCGATAGCGCGGATGAAGCAGATAGCGTAAATCTCGGGTTTCCGCTTTTCATAAAACCTGTCGCGGAAGGAACCAGCAAAGGAATTGATGCAAGCTCAAAAGTAGGCAATTTAAAAGAGCTGAAAGAGAGCGTCGCTAAAAAGATAGCGGAATGCAGACAGCCGGTGATAGTTGAAACATATCTGCCAGGAAGGGAATTTACGGTTGGGATCACGGGCACAGGTCAGTCAGCCAAAATTGTCGGAGTCCTTGAAATACTATACAAGGACGGAGCCGAGCAGAACGGTTATACCCTTATTAATAAGGAACGTTACGAAGAGTTTGTTGAATATCGCCTGGCTGATGATGATGAGGCGATGACTGCCGCTGATACCGCTTTGAAAATATGGAGGAAGCTGGGGTGTCACGACGGCGGAAGGGTCGACTTGCGGTCGGATGCCGATGGCATACCTAATTTTATGGAAGTAAACACACTCCCTGGGCTGGATCCGAAAAAATCCGACCTGCCGATTCTCTGCACGAAGAAGGGGATCAAATATCTAAGCCTGATAGAGGCGATCATTGAATCGGCTTTTGAAAGAACCGGGGGCGGCAAGGTGAATAAAGTGTAGCATGGAAAATGGAAGAGTTGTCGCGTGAAAGTTTCTGTTTTGCACGATTGTCGGGATATTTACGGCAATCCTGACGAACGGGATACTTTTCATCAGGTGATGTATGTTTCGGAATGTCTTGGTAAGATGGGGTTTATCCCGAAAATAGACCTTTATAGCGGGCGCGGCGGCGACCTTCTTTCTGCTATCCACTCGGGAAATATCGAATTGGTATTCAACCTCGTGGAAAATTTTTCAACTGGTGGCTTTCGCCCTGAGGCGGTTCCGGAACTGCTCGAAAAACATGGCATACCGTTTACCGGGTCTGGGAGCCGTGCGGTCATTGAAACAACCGACAAAGTCCTGGCGAAAGAGAAGATGAAGGAGAATGGCATACCTACGGCTGACTGGATCAATATCGACGGAACCTTTGGCAGGAGCGCCGGTACGGGGAAATATATCATAAAGCCGGTCTCGGAGGATGCCTCGGTAGGGATCGATTCAGCAAGTGTGGTTGAAGTCGCGGATATCGACGAGTTTGTAAAGATGCTTAAGAAACGAAGCATGAAGGAAGGGAAGAAATATTTCGGCGAGAAATATATCGGCGGCAGAGAGTTCAATGTTTCTCTTATAAGCTCTCCATGCGGTGTTGAGGTATTGCCGGTAGCGGAACTTCTGTTCAATGATTGGGGAATTGACGAACCCCGGATTCTTGATTATGACGCGAAATGGGAGAGCGAAAGCGAGTCATATATAAAAGTCACCAGGAGTTTCGATTTTGCCGAAGAGGAAAAACCGCTTATCGACAAGATCTCGGGAATTGCCGAAGAGTGCTGGAAGATATTTGGTATTGGCGGTTATGGCAGGGTTGATTTCAGGGTAGATGAAAGCGGACGCCCATACGTGCTGGAAGTGAATACAAATCCATGCCTTTCGCCTGATGCCGGGTTTTTCGCGGCATCGGAAAGAAACAGGATGTCGTTTGAGGAAGTTCTAAAGAGAATAGTTGAAGATGCTTTTGCGTGCCATGAGAAGAGGCTCGCGGAAAGCGCGGGGTAGGTAATGATGAGGAAAAAAGCGAGGAAAAGCGTACCTGGCAAACACGCCGGACAGCATACCCTGATATCCTTTTTCAGTTTTAACGCGAGGGAAAATATCCATGCTGATGATGTGGAGAGAATACGACAGCTGGTAAGGGATGCGGTGGTATTTTCGGAAGAAGAGATAGATATCTCGGCAGAACTGGTTCGTGAAAGACTGGAAAAGGGGGTAGCGAGCGGATACTATTTCATAATGGGAGAACTGGAAAACCGTTTCTGCGGATATACCTGTTTCGGGCCGGTGCCGGCAAGCAAGGAGAGCTTTTCACTTTATTGGATAGTGCTTGAAAATTCATTCAGGAGCCAGGGGGTAGGGAAGAGGCTTCTTGATATCACAGAAAAAAGAGTGCTGGAGATGGGGGGGAGGAGGCTGTATGCCGAAACCTCATCAAGAGAGGTGTACGCACCCGCGAGAAAATTTTATCTTTCCAACGGTTTTGAGCAGGTAGCGTTGTTTGACCAGTACTACGCTCCAGATGATGATAAGATCGTATATCTGAAAATACTTGGAAAAGAGAAGAATCCCGATTGACATGCAATTCGGATATTATTGAATACTTCGAACCCAAGACTCTATAGCTGAAAATACCTTTCTCCGCTTTTCTGCATTGGTCATGAATTGTCCGCGCGAAACCTCTATCTGTATCCAGGGTATTTCTGAAAAGTGTTTCCTGATAATGTACCCGCCTGAAAAAGGATCGTTGATTAGAACATTTGTTTCGCCAAATTGTTTCCTGAAACAGTTTGCCATTTCCTCGATCCAATTAACAGGGCAGGTTCCATCTCCGTTACCAAGACAGATATGAGGTCGTGGAATGCCAGGGACGGCTGAATTCGGCGGGCTGGTTGCGAACATTGTGTGGCAGTCGATTCCGGCGGCAACGTTACGCGATAGTGCGGTCAGGCGTTCATGGTATGGGGTATGGTATTTTGCGATCACTTTGTTGATCAGCATTTCCGGAAGAGGAGCGTTGTATATGGGAGCATTCATGCAGGTTTTCGTTTTTACCACTCCGTCGTCCCTTATATCGTCCGGAGCCCTGTTGATATCTATAAATGCCCGGGCAATATCTGTCGTAACATATGATTCAACAGTGTCATTGAAGTTGAAAATTTCATCTGCCCCTTCGTCGCCGTCTTCGACAATTTGTTCGTGAGTGAGCAGGTTGTATTCCATTACCTCCTTTGGAACGGATGTTCCTGCATGAGGAAGGGATAATATCAGAGGCAGTTTCAAGATTCCGGCCCGCAGGCGGAGCCGTCCCGTCTAGGATCGGCAACACCGATAAAATTCTTTCCTTCACGCAATACCATCTGCACACACCCAAGGTAAAAGGAGTACGGCTCTTTCTCTATGACGGTATATCCATGTTTTTTAAGAGCGGAAATTACGTCATCTCTTATCCGGGAAGATTCAAGCGAAACATTTTTATCTATTGAGCAGTGCATGCGAGGCGCGCTTACCGCCTCAAGGGGGGAGCGGTTCTCCATGCGAAGCAGCACCTGAAGAATGGAGGAGGCTATGCGTTCACTTCCGGGAGAACCGATAGATACCCACGGGCGTTTTCCTTTGAAGATAATTGTTGGCGCCACGCTTGCCCATGGAACTGCGTTTGGTCGCAGGTAGTATGGATGGCCGATATCGTCGTATTCAAACGCGCTCATGTAGTTGTTGAATAGAAAACCGTATTCAGAGGAAATTTCGCAAGACCCGTAGACCCTTTCTATTGACTGCGTTAACGAAACTACATTTCCATTTTTGTCCATTACGGAGAGGTGCGTTGTTTCGCCGCTTGTGCGTATGCCTTTATAGATATTTTTTGAAACCTTTTCAGCGTATTCCACGCTTAACATCTTTTCCTGAACGACCTGGGGGAAGAAATCGGGATTTCTCGGCCGGTCATTCCGGTCGATGTTGCACTGTCTTATAACCTCGGCAAGAGCCAAGGCTCCTTCGGGTTTGTCCAGGTCTCGGAATTTTGCCGGAAGATGTGAAAAGAGATTGAGCATTTCTATCAGCACTCTCCCGGCGCCGGGAGGCGGAAATGTGATAACGCGCATCGCTCCAAATTTGGTTGATATAGGCTTTCTTTCAATAGGGAGCGGGATTTGAGCCAGATCATCCCTTCGGATAAATCCCCCATGTTTTATCATGTCATTCGCTATCGAACGGGCTATCTTCCCGCGGTAAAAGGTCTTTGAACCATGCTTTGAAAGTCTTTTCAGCGCTGTGGCAAGTTCAGGTTGTTTGAAAATATGCCCCGCAGGATATGCTTTCTGGCCGTTCCTTAAGAAGAGGGCGCCAGCCGATCCTTTCCTTAGATTTTTTATCTCCCTTTTTGTCAGTGCATGCTGTAGAGGGGATATCGGGTATCCGTCTATGGCTAGTGAAATGGCGGGCTGGAAAACATATTCGTGCGGGAGTTCGCCGTACCTTTTTTGGACATATTCAAGAACAGCAGGGGTGCTTGGCACGGTAGAAGCACGGAAACCGGTAATCAATTCCGATTTGGAAAAAGTGCCAGGTATAATTCTATGAGGTGCGCGCGACGAACCGTCAAGCGCGACTGTTTTTCCTGTCTTGCTGTTGTAAATGAGGATCATGGTCTGTCCGCCCAGACCGGACGCGTGAGGCTCGCAGACCCCCAGCGCGTAGGCGGTTGCGACAGCGGCATCAACCGCGTTCCCCCCTTTTTTAAGCATTTCGACCCCCGCCTTGGTTGCCAGGTAATGCGCGGAAGACACCATGCCGCGAGGGGAAGCGGATATTCTCTGCGGTTTCGGGATGCCGGAATTATTCAGTTCAAACTCTTCCGTGTCGCCAACGTAATGAGATTTCAGGGTCATAAATTCATATTTTTTTTAATTCCGTGGCGAGGAATTCTGTTAAGAGTAATGTTCTTTGCACAAGGCTAATACGCTGAACCGATTCCTGCGTTGTATAAAGATCCTGCGCCACCGGTCCGATCCCGCACAAAACCCCTTTATCTTTTGGTGCCAGACCCGCCACTGAGGGCCAGACGGAAGAATCAAGTTCCAGCGGAATTTCCCACTGGGAGGCGATATCCACAAACTCTTTAGCCAGAACATCGGTCTGTTTTCTTTTCAGCATAGGAGGCCTTTCTGCGATCATCTCAAGTTTCCATTTGAGATCGGTTTTGCCTAGAATGGAAAAAATCTCCTTTTCAAGAGACTGGGCATGTTCTTCATCCGGGTATGATATCTGCAAAAGAGCGGTAACTCGGTGTGGGAGCAACATCGGAAACGCATCTAGCTTGATGTCGATTATGGAAACCGCGGTGCGATTCTTCTTGGATGTCAGCGGAAAGATATCTTTCATTTTTGTCATAAGCCAGTTGAGAGGCTCCGGCTGTTTCAAGCTCTGACCAAGCCTCCGTTTTTTTCCTTCTATCACAAGACGGAAATTTTTCTGCCCTCTCCTGTTCGTGATTATCTTGCAGTCAGGCGTTCCGGGGCGAAGAACAATTATTTTATTTGCCTCGCTCATCGCCTTTCTTATGATATCTCTGCTATAGCGGTAGTCTTCCCCCTCATCCGCGTAATAAAGAACTCCAAGCGGGACGTTTCTAAGTACCTTTAGACTGCGAAGGGAGCGTAAAGCGTACATCATTGATACCAGCGGAGCGCGGGAAATCCCGATCCCCTCGCCGTAAAGTAGTTCAGGATCTTTCCTGAACATCTGGCGAGGGGCTGATTCGTCTATCGGCACGTCTAGATGTCCAACGATAAGGACGCCTTTTTCCATACCTTTTTTTGTCTCCCAGGTCCAAACAGAATTGTTGTTCGTAAACCTGGGAACCTGCGACATCGCAATCTGATTAAAGAATTCGTCAAGTTTGTTGGCGATGTTTTGAATCTCGACAGGTTCTGATGTCCTGCTTGGAAGGTTCGTCCATTCCTGCAGGGATTTTTCAATTTGGTCGCGGCGTTCCGTAAGGTAATTGAAAGCGCCGGTACCTATCGACTCCTTCGTTGTTTCAAATGGGGGTGGATTTGGAGTTCCGAAGTATCTTGCGCTTGCTACTTCCACGAGTCTGTTTACCAGCGCGTCGAAATCAAGCCCCATATTCGCGGCGGCGGCGACAAATGAGCCGTTCTCTCCCAGGCTGGGAAGACTGTTTATCTCAAGTATATAAATGTTCCCAGATGAGTCGATACGCATATCCACTCTAGCGCAATCGGCGCAGTTCAACGCCTTGAATGCCTTCAGGGCGAGCTCCTTTGCCTTTAGCGCGGTTTCTTCGGATATGCGCGCTGGGCATCGAGGTCTTACGGTTCTGTCGGATCTGTGAGTTTTGTCTTCCCATGTATATATCGCCGGTCCTCCACCCTCGAACACAATTTCGGCGGGGACGAACGCCTCTGTTGGCATGTTCCCCAGGAGGCCAACGTTAATTTCAATACCGTCGATGTACGCCTCCGCGAGAACAGGTTGATTGAACATCTCGAATATTTTACCAGCGGCCTCGCGGAGCTCTTCCTTGTTGTAAACGATGCGAAGCCCCAATGAGACAGCTTCGTTTTTGGGTTTTACGATAATCGGATATTCGAGAGGGGGATCTTCGAAATCGGGATCGTCAAGAACGGCAAAATCGGGGGTAGGCAATCCATGTTGCCTGAAAATCATTTTGGCGACAACTTTATCGAGGCAAAGAGAGTGTGAAAGAGGGCCTGATCCAATGTAGGGAACGCCGACCATCTCGAGGATCCCTGGCACATGAGTGTATCTCGCCTGCCCCTGTATCCCGTAAGAAAGGTTGAAAACCATTCCTGGCCGTTCGCCTTTTAGCGCCCTGGGCATGAAGTTTTCCAGCTGTTTTATGAGATCTTTATCCCCTTCAACAGCAATTGCCTGATGCCCCCCTTTTTTAAGGGAGTCGAGAATTCTTTTTATCGCTTTAAGGCCATACTTTTCGCGGTTGGGCGTGCCAAAAAGGTTTATTACACTTTTGCTGTCACGGTTGTAAACTACTGCAATCTTCATAATATCCCTAACGAGATTTTATCCCAGATTTAAACAGTAGGGTTACGGTTATCTTGAAAAAGATGGAACACTCCTGCCGTATTTGAAAGTGTGATGTCTTTCCAGTTCGCACGCAATAATGAAGGTCACCATGAAAAGTGGGGTTGTTGTAAGTTTATTGGTAGTCCCAACGGGAATTGGCTCCTCTCGCGTCAACGTCCTGTTGCCGCGCCATTAGCCGCGATTCGCTTGCTATTCACTCGCGCCGCAAGCTCACATTCGATTCCCCGTGCTTATTTATTAAGATACTGATATCCCACCGCAGTTGAGAAAGAGATAAGAATATTTGGTAGTCCCAACGGGAATCGAACCCGTGTTACCGCCGTGAGAGGGCGGATTATATTAATGTAACTGATTGAATACAAAGGGATTTAGCCTTTCGGATTTTCGATATGGGGCACATGCGGGGCACTGTTTTTCCCGATCGGCAGATTTCTCATTATCTCGACGGCATTCATCAGATTGCTTGGAGCAAGGTGAGCGTACTTTTGAGTCTCTTTTATATCTTTATGGCCAAGTAATTCCTTCACGACGTAAAGGTCAACACCGGCTTGAACTAGTCGGGATGCAAAATCGTGTCTTAGATCATGCCATCTAAGATTTTCAATTCCTGTATTGTTTGGAGATTTACTTACGATAGGAGGTTTCGAAGTTCGATCCAAAGCGGTTAACCACGCCTTTCTAAGTTTGCTTTCGTGTATCTTCTTCCCATCCGGCTCTGCAAAAATGTAATCAGAACGAATATGCTTAAGCTTGGAAAGTTTGAGCAGAATATCGTGAAATTCGTCGAAAATGGGGATACCCAGCGGTTCACCATTTTTTGTTTTTCCGATGAGTATCCAGCGTTTAAACAGATTCACCTGTGACCATTTCAGTTCGAGAAGATTCCCGCGTCGAAGCCCGGAATGGCGTGCACCGATAATAAGATTTTTAAGCCATTCAGGAGATGCCTCATAAAGTGCCTGGATCTCCCATTCTTCTAAAAAACGTATTCTGCTTTTCCCAGGCTTGTTCTTTTTAACTGCTTCAGCGGGATTTTTTTCTATCCACTCAAGCTCTTTTAAGGCAACATTCAGGCACGTTTTTAATAGTGTCAATTCCTTATTAACGGTGTCAAGGGATCCAGCAATTTTGCTACGGTTGATTTTATATTTTTGAATATCGCTTGGCTCAATAAACCTTAGAATAAAGTCACCAAAAAAAGGGAGGAGATGGTTTTTAAAGATCCCTTCGTCGCGAAGCTGTGACTTGTGGGATTTTTTAGTGGAGTAATCTTTCAGATATTCTCTTGCAAGATCTGAAAATGTTTTGTTAGCACCTTTTGAAAATCCAAAAAACTTGCCTTCCGCAATCTGGGCTTTTATTCTTATCGCAATTTTTTCGGCTTCACGTTTTGAAGATGTTCCTAGATTTATTTTTTTAAACTTACCTTGGTACCTGATCGTAATATGGTAAGTTGAGCCGCCTGGTTTTTTATACATAACTGCCTAATATGATAAAAATATAACGCAATTAAATCAAATGCCAGTTATAGCATTCCAACGAGATCTTGCGCTTTCTTTTTTAAATCGGGTTTTCGCTTGTCTGCAATCCTTTTTGACACTAAAAAATTGTCGAGGTCTTTCATATCGAAAAGAATCTTACATTTTTTACCTTTCCCGTGTCCTGCAATCTTTATCGCTGGAATTATAATACCTGCCCAGTCGTACAAAGTGCCGGTCGGAATACCAGTATAGATGGAGGCTTCCTTCACACTGTAGAATCTTTTCGCGATTGTGGTCATTTTGACAGAGTAGGGAGAATTGAAATGAAATCATTGCAATGAAGGGTAGCATCGTTGAATATTTTATTTTCAAAGATCATTCTGCCCGTCCTCATTTTGGGACAGGTCCGTAACAGCACCGTAATTAGAGCATAAGAAAATGGTGAGAGCAAGAAATAATTACAGAACTGCTACAGATTTAGATTTGCACGAAATTATTGAAAATGATTTGTAACAAGTTGTGTAAAAGAATGCTTCTGGTAGTAGATTGGATTATACGAAGAATAGTGTAAAAAATAATACAGTGTAGGAATACAAGGAATTATCCGAAGGATAAAAGATATTCATTGGGTCAGTATAAAATATGGAGATTAATGATGTCGAGTCTTGATGCCGTCAGGGAATTTGTTATTTCGGTTCGGGTGTTTGAAAGGTTCCTGAGACTTAAAGATCTTGAGTTGCGGGAAATAGTTTTGAGAATTCTTGGGTTAAAAGGTAATGAAAATACCTGAGTTAACATAAAGAACAAGATAACATCGGTGTTACATTACAGAGTATTTCAAATATATTTGCATGCTTGAAAAATACATTTAATCTAAATTGAATCCCATCCCCTTTAACACCCATCTGCTTGTTGATTTATCTAAAGATTTACCAGCGCCGGTTAGACCCCTAAGATTACTAAAGGGCTTGAATCCGCATTTCTGATCTACTTGTTCGTTTATCTTGCTGCTATAGTCAAGTACCCTACCTATTGCTTCAATCATTTGGGTAGTCTTGATATCTTTTCCATGCATAAGGTAGTCTCTGAATTTTTCTGCGATTTTTAAATCGTCTTTTGCATATTTTTTAATAGGAAAACCATAAATAATTTTAAAAAGGTTCATAAAATCCTTGCGTTTTAAGTCATGAGTCTCAATTGCATCCCACGTGAGCTCTGAGTTTGTTTTATGTAATTTACGAACTCCTGAATACAAAATTAACCTTTGTCCATATTCCAGCCTAAAAAACACATAAGCTAATACGATATCAATGCCTAATGAACTATCGATCAGAACTGGAACCTTTTCGAAAAAATTTCTCACATAGTCTGATTTGTTTCCAAAATAGGTTCTCAGTCCATCCGTCCGTGTTGGTCCGGAAATCATACTGTTACCTCCAAAAAATAAGATCGGCAATTCAGATATTTTTGTTTCATTTATGAGTTTCTATCCATTTTTTAGTAAGTTTTTGAGACTCTGAAATCTGTGCCTGACTCATCCGTTTTTCGATAACATTTATGTTATCTTTACCATTCGCATTTCCATTTAATGCGGCAATGGTAAACCACATATGTGCTTGAATATTATCCTGAACAACCCCCTGTCCCATGGCGTATTTCATGCCACTTTCATTCTGTGCTACATCATTTCCTTGCTCAGCAGATTTTAAAAACCACTTCATGGCCTCTTTATTATCTTTAATGACTCCATCACCCCTTACATACATTAAAGCCAATTCGAGTTGAGACTCTGAGTGCCCTCTTTCAGCACCCTTTCGATACCATTTGAGGGCTTCTTTATAGTCCTGTGAGACCCCCCCCTTGCCATTGGAATACATAAAACCAAGAGAATATTGTGCAAATATGCATTCTTCCGCAACTTTGCTATGCAAGCGGAATGCTACTTCGTAGTCTTGAGCAACTCCAACCCCCTCAGCATACATAACACCTAATAAGCACTGAGAGCTTTTGTCTCCTTGACTAGAGGCGATAGTAAAATTTTGTAGAGCATTTTTATAATCACGTTTATAGAAAGCCGCTACACCCTTTACATAAAAAGCATTTTCATCCGCTAGTGCAATAGAAGGGGCAAATAGGGGCAAACAAAAGAGTAAAAATGGCACGAATCTAAACATAACTGTAAAACCTCCAAATGACTGGTAAGAGAAATTATGCCGGTATAATACTACTTCAGTTTACCTTTTGGTAAAGAAGATTTTCTAATTTTCAAAGCGAGATCTACGATGGTTTTTGTGTTGTCGTCGGCATTTCTATAGGTTTCCAGCAGGTTGCGTTCTTCGGTAGTTGCCTGGATAGTTTCCGGGTGTTTGCCAGTCAGAAGGTAGTAGATATCGTTTGGCCATTTACTAGCTATTCCAATTATTAACTTTACACCGACATTTGAACCTTTTTCAGCTTCATGAATAGTAGGTCCAGAAACCCCTATTAATTCAGCTACTTTACTTTGAGATAGATTAAGATTCTCTCGCCATGCACGTAATCGATGACCAAAACCACTAAAAATAACTAATAAATTATTTGACATCGATAGGAATTCTTAGTAAATATATCCCTATGCTGATATGTAGGTCTTGTTTATCAAGAGAAAAAAAGGGAGCTGGGGCGAGTGGATTGCCTGTAGAGACTACGGGCCTACTTGTCAGCAACGAGAACCCATGGCGGAACACGAGCCCCCTCCTGATTTTTCTGCTGAAAGATATCCCGCAAAAATTCGAGCAATTAATAAGTATTCCCTCACTGGATAAGAGCCTTTGCCGAGGCACTTCCGTTAAAAAAGTTATAACAATGGCGGACGTATTACATCCAGTGAGGGATTTTACCACATATTGCACAGATATGGCGAATATCAATCTGCATTCCGAGTCAGTATTAAAGTCACTAACCGTGAGATCGTTGGCGGGCGGGAACGGAAATGTTAACGACAGGTCCGTAACAGCAATCCCGTCCGCCGTTATAAAAGGCCTCATGTATCCGGGGGGCATCCTCAAAACCGTACGGATACTTTTTAAGAAATGCGCGGGGGAAATTCTTAAAACTCGACGTATACCCCCGCGCAAAATTAAGAAAATATTAAATTGGGCAGCGATTGGATCCCTCCCTAAAAAGCTGAAGGCCGTGCCGGGTAACGCTGGCACGGCATCAGCTGAAAGATCTTTAACAGTTGGACTTATTGAAACACTCTCCTCTCATTACGCAAGGAGACGGGGGTTCTGGATGCCCCCGTCTCCACCCCCTTCAAAAGGAAATGGATTGAGTCAGCGGTACCAATACAACTTTTGTATAGGGATGGGCTGTTAAAGGTTAATTACAAAACACTTATGTAATTAGAAATCGGAATAAAGGTTATCGATGTTTGAGAAAGAAAGTCAGTTTAAAGGAAGTAGATGAAGTCATTTCGGAATGCGGGAGAACTATAAAGAAGACCAGGGATTTCATAAATGAGATGGAAAAAGAGATGAGCCGAGCGGTCGGCCAGTTTAATAAACCGCATGTTGTATTCAGGGGATTGCGGATATATTTCCCTGAAGAGATATTAAAAATCAATTCGGTTAATCCAGGTTCAGAGATTGCCAAAAACCAGCTGTTCGAAATATTAAAAAGTCATGCGTTGAAAATTAATCCAGCAAAAGTAATCAGGTTTTTAACAAGGGGGTCCAATGGGAATCAAAGAAAGGGAAAGTGGAAACGTAAAGTGCATTAGGTGCGGTTGCACTGATGAGCAAGCCTGCATAAACGATGTTGGCGAAACGTGCGAATGGGAAATTGTAAACAGTGATGCAGGTCTTGGTATCTGTACCTTCTGCGTAGACGAAGACGATTCCGGCGATCTATCACGCACTGAGGAGATAGAGCCGGGTTGGGAGCAAAGGCCGTCAGGGCTGATCGTTCCGGCGAACCATTTTCCAGAATTATCCATATAGTGCGGAAAACTTACTAACAGACCATGAACCATCACGAGAAAAAGGTTAAGCGCTAGAAAGTATAAAGGGGGTTTGCAATGGTATTACGAATTCGTAGTGTAAAGCCGGAGTACTTCTTCGACGAGAATTTGGCTGACATGCCTGCGCTTTGCCGGATCTTTTATCTTGGCCTAAAAGGCGCAGCGGACCGGAAGGGGAGGCTGGAAGACAGGCCGAGAATGCTTAAGGCAATGATATTGCCATACGATGAAGCGGACGCGGATGAGTTCCTGAAATATTTAAGTGAATACAATAACCGGTTCGGTCAACCTTATATAACGAGGTACAAGGTTAACGATACTGGATATATTCAGATAAATAACTTTCTGTCTGAAGAGATCCCGGGGAAATACGAACCATCAAGCCGTATACCTTCAATGGAAGGGCTTGTGGAGGAAGTTGTTGATTCTCTCAAAATCGATCAGAACCTGAGACGCGAGATATATGGCCGCGATTCATTTGAATGCAAGTATTGCGGCCTGGACATGAAGAGCGAACCGCGCAAGATCTGTATTGATCTTGTAATACCGGCAATGAAAAGCGGATCGCTCACAAAGAAGAACATTGTCACCTCATGCAAGCGTTGTCATGGGCGCAAGGGTGATCGTACACCTGATGAAGCGGGTATGACCTGGCCGGAAGGTTTCGGCGAAAAGGTAGCCGAAAAGCGAGTTGACGGGGTCGTGACCCCCGTCAGCGGAACGTCTGACCCCCGTCCGACCCCCGTCAGTAATGGTCAAAATGACGATGCGGACAACGGCTTATCGAATATTGTCCAATTAAAGCTAAGTAGCGGAAATAATGATACTTATAATACTGTTAACGGTGTTCAACCCCCCGTTAACCCTACGTTAACCCCCCGTCAAAGGGGGGTCATGGGGGGTGAGGATACCGTCGTGACCCGTCGTGACGGGGTCGCAAGGGGTCATGACCCCGTTAAAACGTCTGAAAATCAAGGTCAACCAACGGATGGCTTAGTTAAATTAATTGATAACGGCACGCAACCCCCTTTAAAGACGGTAACTACTGGAAATAATAGGGGAAACGGGCATAAAGACGAAGGTATTCATACTGACTTCCCACCCCCGTTAACGGGGGGTAAACCCCCTGTTAACCCCCCTTTAACAACAGGTCAACGTAGATGTCGCCAACCGTCGGTAGGAAAGGAAAGGAAAGGAAAGGAGAGGAAAGGACTCTCTCTAAAAGGGGAAAATCATGCGTTAACCGGGATACTTGGGAGTTTTGTTGAAGAGCAGGACGTAAACGTAAGAGAGAGAAAAATTGCAGTAGGTGGAAGAAGTTATAAAAAGCAGGTTCGTAGCAAGTTTGATTATCAGGAACTGGAATGGTTATCCAAAACAAACCGTGATGCAGAGCTGGCGTTAACGTTGGCAAAGCATGTAAAGGAATTCACAAAAGAAGATTTATCCGGGAAAGATTTTTCGATGTGGATCGAGGATATGCGTCAGATGCGGGAATCGGAAAACAGAACCCATGAACGTATGCTCGAAGTGATCAATTTTGCGATAAAAGACAGCTTCTGGCGAAAGGTGACGCTTTCGCCGTCGAGATTGCAGAAGAATTTCACGGAAATAGCAAGTCGACTGGAAGCTGAAAAACAGGATCCAAAAAAAATTGAGGAAACCAAAAATAACAAAGCAGTAGAGAAAATGAACGAATTAAGAGAAAAGTGCTTAAAAATACATTCAGAAATGGAACCTGGAAAGGATAGGGACTCGTTCAAATTCGATTTTGAAATGAGTTATGAAAACTGTCAGGGATTAAAAAGAATTCTTGAAGAACATGATAAGGGGACATAGTCATGAATCTAGCGTTGAAAAAAAATTGCAGTAAAGCGATGTGGGATGCAGCAATCAGCTGGGTTGATGAGCGCCGTTCAATGATTGCGTCCGTATCAAAGAGGTACCAAGTTTATACAGCGTATGACATCGAGGATTACTTAAGTCAGGCGTATTTAATCGCATACGAAACGCTTATGGAAATCGGCGGGCCGGGAAAGAAGTTTGAGCAGTTCTTCTGGGTCCGCTTCAAGGGACATGCTTTCAAGGTATCGATGAATCCGATCCCGCCAGAAGAGATAAAGCCTTCGCAGGATATTGACAAAGACGTTATTAAAAAAATGTTGGACATCATGACGCAAAAGGAGCGTGAAGTCTGGGAGTGTTATCTGGGCGGATCCACGACTAAAGGGCAGGTGGCAGGAGAGCTTGGCAAGAAATCCCAACACAGGGTGAAGATGCTCAAGCGCCGAGGTTTTCAGCGTGTAGCCAGATCCGCAGAAAGGCGTGAGTTGCTAGAAAGTATTCGTTGTTCATAGGGGATTATATGGCAAGCAAATCAAAAATTGCATGGACCGATAGCACGTTGAATATTGTATCGGGTTGCACGAAAGTATCGCTCGGATGCGATAACTGTTATGCAAAGGCGATTGCGAATCGCTTTCATGGTAGTGGAGGTTATCCGAAAGACGATCCATTCAAGGTCACCTTACATCCCGGCAGATTGGAGCAACCGCTACATTGGAAAAAGTCGAGAAAGATCTTTCTCTGTTCAATGGGGGATATATTTCATGAAGATGTTCCTGATGAATTTCTTGATAAAGCATTCGCCATGATGGGCCTTGCATCCTGGCATACGTTTCAGGTGCTCACAAAACGTCCTGAAAGGATGAGGCGGTATTTGGATGTAGTCACAGATAATCGTGAACATTCCATAGGCGCAGAGATAATGAAAATCTCAGGCGGTTTACATCATGGAATTATAGAGCTTCCATTCCCAAACGTATGGCTTGGCGCGACTGTCGAAAATCAGGAGATGTTCAATAAGCGATGGCAACACTTAAAACATATTTCGGCAAAGATATTGTTCATCAGTTATGAACCTGCATTGGGACCGTTGATACTGCCTGCCGATTTTCTGGAACGCGGTCAAAAAGTATGGGTGATCATCGGCGGGGAATCTGGCCCTAATGCAAGATATATGCGATGGGAATGGGCTTATTCAGTACAAAAGCAGTGCAAGGATGCAAACGTCCCTGTGTTCATGAAACAGATGTCGAGGAAAGAGCCTATACCGGATCAACTGCTGATAAGGGAATTCCCTGGACAGGTATTACAGATGAAAAATAATGATGGGGTATTAAAAGAAGAGGGAAGGTTAATTAAAAATAACTTTGGCGCGGGGAAATGACATTTAAGGAAGTAAGCGAGATATATGGACTTCCTCAAAAGCTTTTGATCCGGCTAAAGGAGATGGGTTTGATAGGTGAACCACTTGACGCGGAGAGTGAGCGAAAGATTGAATTCCTTTCAGCGTTCTGGGGGAAGGAGTGGTTCATCAAGCTTGAACTGTCAGGATACTCAGTTAAAAAGCGCCAGATGATGGCCAGGAAGGCCGAGCTGAACAAATGGGAAAGTTATGTATACCAACGCTACTTGAACGCATTAACAGACGGAAAATCGAAGCGGATAATGATTAATGAGATTGTAGAGGAGTTGAACAGGAATTATAAAATTCCGGTGGAGCATATCTCGATACTGCGTATACGCCAGTTAAGAAAAAGAGCGTGGAATCACCACATGAAAATGGCTAAAGAGACAGGTAAAAGGACGGGAGAATGGCTAAAAACCGGTGGAGTAAAATAAAAATAAGATATTTTATGGGCCATGAATGGCTAAGGTTGCCGGAAAAGGGAAAGTTCAGCTCTGCATGCTGTTGGCGGGGTTCTTATGCGTAAGCAACTTTCGCTTTTGGGCGAAGATAAACCTGCGGAAGCGATAGAATTTCTGCGTATGCAGGAGCCTGCCGAAGGCTACGCTGTAAAGTTCAGTGGCGGCAAGGACAGCATAGTCCTTTATTCATTGGTGCTTCTGTCAGGGGTAAAGCATAGGGCTTTTTACAATGTCACGACGATAGATCCCCCGGAGCTCGCCCGTTTTATAAAGTTGAATTATCCAGAGGTGATCTGGTTATATCCGAAAAAGAATTTTTTTCAGCTATCGATGCAGAAAGGTATCCCTACCGTTGCCAAGCGGTGGTGTTGTGAAAAGCTGAAACACAAAGGGAATAAAAGGGCATACGGAACAAAACATATTGTCACCGGCATACGGTCCGATGAAAGCCGTATGAGGGCTGGGCGTGCAAGGATTACACAGATGGAAGGCCAGTTTCTCTACGCGCCGATATTCAATTTTACCGAAGAAGATGTCTGGAGTTATATCCGGTCGAAAGGTCTGGCGTATCCGAAGCTTTATGACGAAGGGTTTGCACGGTTGGGTTGCGTGATATGTCCGTTCATATGCAGGCCGGGGATTCTGGATAAACACAGGAAACGCTGGCCAGCAACGTACAGGCGGTTCGAGAAGGTCTTTGCCGAGTACTACAAATTGAAAAAAAGTTATTACGACATGCGCGGGATTAAGAATGCGGAAGAGCTTTTAAGGTTGTGGTACGGGGGGAAGCCGCTGCCTGCGATGAACAGGAACCAGATAGGTTTATGGAGAAGGTAGCGTGAGCAAGTTACAGTCACTTAACTTTGATAACAAAATACTCCTTTCGGTAAACAGGATTAAGAGGTGGTATCAGCATTGGCAGGGAGAGGTTTTTATATCCTTCTCTGGCGGCAAATACTCTACGGTCCTTTTGCATATGGTGAGATCGATTTATCCAGGTATTCCTGCTGTATTTGTAGATACAGGGATCGAGTATCCCGAAGTGGTCGAGTATGTGAAGACGGTTCCAGATGTTGTTTGGCTGAAGCCGGAGAAGAGTTTTAAGGAGATTGTGGAGGAGTATGGTTATCCGGTTGTGAGCGGCAGGGTATCGAGGAACGTAAAGAGGATCCGTGAGGGGAAGCCGGGGAATTTGCCGGTTGCCTGGAATTATCTTTTGAATGCGCCGTTTAAAATTTCGGATCAGTGTTGTTACTTCCTGAAGTCGGGGGTGTTGAGAAAATATCAGCGGGAAACAGGGTGGGGTGAACTGGCTGGCCGCAGAATAGGGGAGAGAGGAGATCGATTGCGAAGAGATTGCGCTGGGTGGATGTCAAAGCAGACTGTTCTAAATCCTTTGGCATTCTGGGGATCGGAAGATATCTGGAACTATCTAAAAACCAAGGAAATTCGGTATCCTCGCACATACGAAGAGGGGGAAACCCGCTCTGTTTGCATGTTCTGTCTGTACGGACGTGCTGGCAGCCGCTTTGAGCGTTTAAGGGTCACACATCCTGAAATCTGGTCCCGAGCCATGACCAATCTGAATCTTGCCACTGTCCTCAATTACACGCATGGCCAGCAAATGGTACTTATTAAGGGGATGGAGGATTAATTTATGGTATATATCATACCTAAATGGGCAAGGCGGTTTCAAGATTTCAGCGCAACACTTATGGTAGGTTTTATCATGGAGGTGTTGCATGGTCAGGTACAATCGATTGTCAATAAAGCAAGGAGACGGCGTAATGAGTGCGAACGGAGGCGACAATGGCTAGAGCCGATTTACTGACCGACCTCGTTCGCTTCGGAATGGCTGGTCATAAGATCGCCTTCTTGGAAGTCTTGGACCGCCGTCGTTACGAACAGAATCTGACAAAAGGCTCGACGGAGCGATTCAAAGCCACGGGGCGAAGGAAGCTGAATGGATAACATTTACTTCAACCGTGCCGACCATGGTTTTACCGGCATTGCCGATCAGACAGAGGTTGCGGCATGACAGAGCCTGCCCTTGCTACCGTCAGCTACGAAAGCCAGAACGGACAAGTGTCCTGGCGCGGCGTAAGCATGGTGGACGGCAACGGCTTCAACACATTTATGACCAACGATGTCGCATCACGGCTTCACGACACAGAAGGCCACGCCGAATTTGAAGCGCATCTGCGGGGATTGGCCAATACCGGATTCGCTCGCGACAGCCTCAACGCCATTCTAGCGGCCGAAGTCCCTGAAGAACGAGACTGGGCAGTCGGCGAAGCCATGGCGGAAGCCTACCTGAGTCACGAACATGAAATCACTTGGCCCTGGAACATGGAGCGCGATAAGCGAAATCCCAAAGCAAGCCTTCAAGGAGCCGATCTAGTCGGATTTGAGATCGACGGCGACAATGCGCGCCTTGCGCTTGGGGAAGTCAAGACATCTACCGATGCAAACACACCACCCGGAGTAATGAACGGCAGGAGTGGCATGACCCACCAGATTGACAATCTGGCGAATAACCTATCCCTGATTTGTCAACTGCTCAAATGGCTCTTGCCCCGTTGCAAAGGCACGACACACGAGACATCCTTCAATACGGCAGTAGGGCTTTTCTTGAATTCTGGAAACAAGGCGATTTCACTCTTTGGGGTTCTAATCCGGGACACGCAGCCGAATGATCTGGATTTGAAGGCACGGGGTGAAACCCTGACATCAGTACTGCAAGCTCCGACGACGTGCCGTTTGATAGCAATATACCTGCCATGCCCCATTTCTGACCTTCCTTCTCGCGTAGCGGGAGGTGAGTCATGAGCCATTGGCTGTTTGACAACTTGGCCAGCACACGCCAGGAAGCCCTAAAACAGGCCGGACGTGCGCAACTGTTTCAAGAGCTGCTCAACGTGCCGTCCGTGGTGGATCACGAACTGATCCGGCGTACCGCCGAGGCGTTGGAGATGGTTGTTCTCGATCTTGTCATGGAAGATATTTCCGACAACGAAGAGAAACAGAAAGAGTTGAAGCTCGCCGCCGCCGACGCATTCCGATTGCTTCGCGCCCTGCCGCCGCCGAAAGAATCGCTCGACGCAGGAATGTTTCTATTGCGCGCCGGAACTCTCGCCGTGTTGGGTGACAAAGGTTCTGACGCCGCACGGTGGATGAGAGAGACGCCTTGGCCCGATCTTCCGATAGATTCGGAAGACTGGAGCAAACGCACCTGGGCGACGGTCATAGACATCTGGCTACGCCTCATTCGCAAACATGGGTGGTCGGACCGCGACGCGGTATTGGAGCGAATTGCCCGCTTGCGTAGGGCTCAATCTGATTTTGAACAAACCCATCTCCAAGGACGGGAACCTGCTCATGCAAAGGCGACCGCCTTGGAATTGATCGGGCTTTACCACTTGGCTAAGGCGGCTGAGATTTTCGCTCACTACATAACCGATGGTGTAGTGGATAAGAAATACCAAATCCACCAATTGCTTGAGACGCATTTTGACCGTGTTATGGCCGTCTGCAAGCATGCGCAGATGATCGACCTGGAACCACTGAGTCGGCTTCTTGCAGCAAGTGCTTCGCAAATGGCGGAAAACTCGATCTGGAACGTTACGCGAGCGGTCAACTCTCGTGTCACGCAGTTCGTGCGCAACCTTGTTGATCGAGGCCGGGGCGACCGAGCCATTTTCGACGTACTCCCACCGCAGCGTCGGACCTTGGCGGAAAAGGGCCTCCTTGGCTCAAGTCGCCGAGCCGTCGTTGTCAGCTTGCCCACCTCCAGCGGAAAGACGCTAATAGCCGAATTTCGATTGCTACAGGCCCTGAACCAATTCGACCATGAGCGCGGCTGGGTAGCTTATTTGGCTCCGACACGAACATTGGTGAATCAAATCGCGCGGCAACTTCGCCGAGACTTGGAACCACTCAACATTATCGTTGAGCAGGTCAGCCCCGCACTTGAAATAGACAACATTGAAGCGGAGCTACTGCATCAACGCGATCAGGCTAATGCCTTTCGGGTCCTGGTTACAACCCCCGAAAAGTTGGACCTCATGCTTCGCCAAGGCTGGGAGGCCGAAATAGGTCGCCCGTTGACCCTGGTGATTGTCGATGAGGCGCACAATATTCAAAGTGTGCGGCGAGGACTGAAACTGGAACTTTTGCTCGCTACGATCAACAGCGAGTGCCAGCGCGCGCAATTTCTACTGCTTACCCCGTTTATCGACAATGCGCGTGAAGTCGCACGCTGGCTGGGAGGGCAGAATTCCGAGGACATCAGCCTGGCCCTTGATTGGCAACCCAATGACCGGGTAATTGGAATTATCCAGGCTGAACAGGGTGACGCAATCAACGGCCACAGTTACGACTACCAGCTTCGCATGGAGACTGTTCACACTACGCGGCAGACTCTGGTTGTGGATGAGTTACTTGTGCTTCCTAAAAACGCAAGCATTGCGTCCACTTACAGAATGGTCTCCAATCAAGGTTCGTTGGCGGCCGTTGCTGCACAAAAGCTACAGGAGCGCGGACCTGTAATTGTTATGCATCAAAGACCAGATTGGGTGTGGGCTCTTGCCAAGAAGCTCAAGATCGAAACGAACCGAAAGGCACCGACGCAAAAGATTGAGTTGGTCCAGGAATTCCTCAGATTGGAATTTGGCTCCGATTTCCCCCTAGTTGATTTGATTGCTTATGGCGTTGGTGTTCATCATGCTGGACTCTCCGATGAAGTACGGGCGCTCATGGAATGGTTGTTTGAGGAAGAGGAGCTCCGCTTTCTTGTCGCAACAACAACAATAGCGCAAGGTGTTAATTTCCCGGTCTCAGGCGTTGTGATGGCTTCGCATCAGTATCCCTATGGCGAAGATATGCCGCCCGAAGACTTCTGGAATATCGCGGGACGAGCCGGTCGTATTTCGCAAGGAAGCCTTGGGGTTGTCGCATTAGTGGCGGGCGATCCGTCAAAGGCAGATGCACTCCGGGGATTCGTCCAAAAGCAATCGGGCGAACTAAACTCAGCACTCATCTCATTGGCACGGGAAGCAGGTGAAAAATTAGGTGATCTCGGGGCGATTGTTTACAGCGATCCAGAATGGTCAACCTTTGTTCAGTATTTGGCGCACACTTATCGGCAAATGGGGCAGCCGGAAGGGTTCTCGGATGAGATTGAACAGGTGCTTCGGAATACGTTCGGCTTTGAAAAATTACGCTCCGAGTCTCCCGCGCTGGCCAATCGCCTTTTGGAAGGCATTCATGCCTACACGCTATATCTTCAAGAACCGGGCCAGCCGATCAAGCTGGTAGACAGTACGGGATTTTCGCTTCAGAGTATCCGAACTGTTCTGGGTGCAGCGGGCCAGGCAGGTATCGAATCGGGTACGTGGAATGCGGATTCTCTTTTTAGCCAAGGGAACAGCGACCTACAAGCCATGATGGGTGTGTTACTACGAGTCCCTGAACTGCGAGAGAATCTGGAGGCGGTAACAGGCGGCCATGCACCTGACAGTGACAAACTGGCGTTAATCGTCAAAGAATGGGTAAATGGTGCGTCGGTGCCTGATATTGCGAGCCGTTACTTTATGGGGGACGACGGCGACGTGATGCAGGCGATGACAAAGTGTGGTAAGAATTTGTTTGGTCGGTTAACGCAAACCGCAGCATGGGGGCTTGGAGCCTTACTTTCGATCACAGGCGGCAGACTTTCCGAAAAGGAGATGAGCACGCTTAGAAACCTTCCATCATGGGTTTATTACGGCGTCAATTCCGACAAAGCCATCGCCCTTCGCTTGCTCGGTATACCCAGAACGGCGGCGGTGCGACTTGCGGGAAGCATGGGGGACTTTCTTGGCGGACCGATCACTAATGTAAGAAGCCGTCTACGTGAGATGGACGAAGCAGCGTGGCGAAAGGCGCTCGGTGAGAGCGAGGGAGGAATCTATCGAGAAGTATGGCGCGTGCTGGAAGGGTTAGAGTAGGTCGGGGACGAAAGCATGGGATCACTGAACGAAAATACACTCGAACTGGCCACCGTGGATTACTTCCGCACGCTCGGCTATCAGTACGCCCACGGTCCGGAGATTGCCCCCGATGGCGCGTCCCCTGAGCGGGAGAACTACGCCCAAGTCGTGCTCCTCGGGCGGCTGCGGAACACGCTTGGACGGATAAATCCGGGCGTGCCGACGAAGAAGCCGTTCGCAAGGTTATCCGCCCCGATATCCCGTCGCTCATAGTCAAAATCGCACCTTATATATCTTGCTTTTCTTCAAATTAATTAACCAAAAGGGTACCCCCGTAGCGTATTGAGGGGTGAAAGGTTAATTAATATTGCCCGAAAGGCCGTTTCAGGACGGTATTCAGGCAACAATCTATGGAGGAAAAGATGAATCGAGTATTTGGGCTGGATATTGGTTTCGGAGACGTGAAGGCCGTTTTCGAAAACGGCGAAAAGATAAGTATGCCTACGGCTGTGGTCCATGCGAAAGCGGGGACGGTCGAACTTGGAGAGTACGCCGGTAGCAACGAAGAGTGCCTCTACCAGGGGAAGAGTTTCCTTGTAGGCAAAGGTGCTCTGGAAAAATCTCTCTCTACGCGTAGTTTCGATTTCCTGAAAAAATACGCCCCTCTCCTTGCCTACAAAGTCATGAAGGATGCAATGTCTGGCAAGCAATCGGCAGATACTCAAAACGCTTCGCGCAAGGAGCGGTCCAAAAAAGCCAAAGGTTCCGTGAAGGAAACCGATAACGGTATCCCAGATAGCCTTGCTATCGGGCTTCCACTCGCATATTACACCCAGCAGAACCGGGACTTCTTCGTATCCGCTCTCAGGAGATTTGAGGTCAACGGAGAATCTTTCCGGTTCGACGATATAGAAGTTTTCCCGCAAGGGGTAGGGATACTTCTCGATTATCGCCTTAACGACGAAGGGCATGAGAAACCCGGCACGGACGTGGATGGGTTGGTAGTCGATATAGGGTTCAACACGGTAGATGTTGTGGCGTTCAGCGGCGGATCTGCGATCAAGGGGGAGTCAGCCATGTTTGAACGTGCGGGCGTATCGAGGATTGCACAGGATCTCATGCAGAAGATCCAGTCGGATACGGGACTGAACCTGTCGGAGCAGGAGGCGAAGCAGGTACTTTTGGAAGGGAAGATAAAAGTCTACGGCGCCGAGAAAGATTTTTCCGTTTCGATCGAGGAGATCGTTGAGGACTACCTGGAAGGGATACTGAATACGCTGACATCAAGATGGGAAGACAGGTTGCAGAGGTCGAGCGTACTGCTCATCGGGGGAGGCGGGGCGCATTATATGAAAGCGTTTCTGCCGGAGAGGTACAGGAACATCGTGCATATCCCGGACGATCCTGAATTTTCTAATGCGCGGGGTTTCCGTAAAGCGTTTATGGCAAAGAAGTTTAAGTGATAAATGGTGAAGAAGAAAAAGCTCATCGTGACGCTACAGGAAGAGGGTCTGCTTGAAAAAGTGAACTCTCTTCCGAAGTCTGCCAGGGGTAGAGTAGTGGAAGCTTCGCTCAGGGCCTATTTCGATTCCCCTGCCGGTAAAAGCGTCCTGGATGTATTCGCCAAATCTGTGCCGAGGACGACACCTTCCAAGCCAGCCAAAGGCGTCCTCGGCGATTTTGGTTAGTTGTACAATTTAAAGTGAATTCTTATTGATTATCCAATTATGTCTAGATCTAAAATACCTTCAAACTTCAATTCAGCTCTTTCTATAATATCTCGAATATTTGCTTCATTCGGTTTACGTTTTTTTACCTCTTCAATGTCAACTTTTAAAGAAATATCTGAAGCCACATTTATATCAAAGTACTCTTGTACCTCAATTATGTGTTCCATTTGATCATCACTTACAGATATCTTTTCAACTTTCTCATCACTCAATGTATAAAATTGGGATTTCAACAGGGTATAGTCGACCAAAGTTTCTGGCATGTCAAAAGTTATCGGAATACTTAAAAGACCATTACCGAAATAATTGGCATTGGTGGTATCAATTTCAATATTTATAGGATCCGGTATCATAGAAATAAGCGCATCGTTATTGTCATTCGGAATAAGAGGGCTATGAATTTCCATCCAAGCTAACTCAGACAGAGAAAGGTTGGTGACTTTATCATTTAAAATAGAATCATTCTGCTTAAGAAAATTCAAAATATTTTGATAGTAAGGAAGCTCATCAATTTTCTTCAGTATATCCTGGCAATTCTTATTACCAAGGAAAGCCTTTAAGGTATCGAATACCATTATTGTCCCCTCACCGTTATTATCAACCATTTCTCTAAAAGGCTTATCTCTGCTGATAAAAACTAGATCGCCATATACTTTTCCTTTTAATTCTTCTAAAAAGTACCAAATAAAAGCATCGGGGAAATCAGCACGATTTTTGATTGATTTAAAAGGAGGGGAGCCATTGAAATATGCCGCGATAACATCATCCGCATAGGCGGTACTTGTTTTAGATACCGTAATGTTCAATTCTGCAATCAAGTCATCAAAATCTTTTACATATTTCTGATCGTTATAATTAGATATTTTATTAGAATTATTTACCCACAAGTCGAATTCTCTTTTAATGCTTGGGGATAACCGTAAAATATTTTCAGACTTTTTTACTAGTTTTTGAAAATCTTTTATGGTCGACCGGCAGGAATTTTGAATGGAGGTTGTGACTTCACGATACACCACATATGGTAGGTGTATCTTTATTTCTTGGTTTTGGGTTAGAGTTTTTAAGGCATTAAAAATAGACGGACTGAAAAGAGTACCAGATATAATTTCAGAAGAATCGATAACAAGATAAATCATTTTATTGATTCTATACGAAATGACATACCTCGTCGAATTTTTATTAACTCATGTAAAAAGCAAATACATTCTCACCTTATGAAATCCCATAAAAAGGGTACCCCCTTTGCGCATTAAGGTTATGGAAGGTAATCGAATGCTGGAAAGGGGGAGAATTTGAAGAAAAACCTGATTTTACTGATATTTGCCGGTTTATCAATTGGTATCGCGCTCAATACCGCAGAGGCGTGCGGGGAGTGCGGGGGATGCAATGAAGATGAATCGGGCGGGTTCGCCTGTGGCGAAAGCAATTCATCCTGTGACGGATCAGGTATCGAAGTAGTTGGATTGCCCGAAGTTCCAGATCGAAAATGGGCAACTCTTCAAAAGGTGCGATATCGATACCAGGGAAATCTACTTGCCGTACAAGATGGACAGTACCCAACGGATGTTATCTGTGAAAGATGTCCTTCACCGGTATCGCCGGAACTGGAACCCGTTATCACGGTACCTTTCAAAAACAGGATGTGCGAAGCTCCAGTCAGTTCATTTGAGCGAAAGCTTGTTGCAAAGATTTTCTTCCCTTCCGGTGAAATAGATCCCATCAATGAACAAAAAGACCTTCTATTGAAGGCTTTCCAGGTTCTGGATGGATATCCAATCAGAAATATTTCCGTTACGGGCCATGCATGTGAATATTCAGAAAATCTTCTTAACAGTCAATTATCAATTGAACGTGCCAGATCAATATCAAACATGTTATGGAGCGAGGGTTTCCGTGTAGATCGTTTTTCAGGGAACGGATCGAACTTCCCTTTGACAGGGAAAGTTGAGGATGTCGAGTTAAACAGGCGGGTAGAGGTATACGCCGAGATTTCTGATTTTAATTGCATAGGAGAAGATGATGGGAAATAGGTTTAAGTCAGTTCTGGGAATTTTGTGTGTCGTTTCCATGCTGGCAACCACTGGGAGCCAGGCATTCAGCCTTAAAGGGGATGCAAAAGATGCAAAGGTAAAAGAAAAGCTACAAAAAGAATTCGGTATTTCTTTCAGCAGCATCAAGGCGATGGAGATACCGGGACTTTTCGAAGTTGTGGCGGGACCTGAAATCTTTTATTACTTCGAAAAGACCGATTGGATATTTCAAGGGGCCATATACGACAAAGAAAACAACATAACAGAGAAACGCAAAGCAGAACTGGCAGCCGAGAAATTGAAAACCCTTCCGCTGGATAAGGCGATGAAAATCGGCAACGGTAAAAATATAGTTGTTGAGTTTTCAGATCCTGACTGCCCCTACTGCAGGAAGGCGGCTGAATTTCTAGATGCAAGGAACGATGTTACTAGGTACGTTTTCTGGTCGCCTTTGCCGATCCATCCTGACGCACCTAAAAAAGCTGCATACATTCTATGTGAAAAGGATCAGGCGGCGGCATACACCCATGTGATCAAGGGGAATCTGGATTCAATTGGCTACGGCATTGATAAAAGTTGCGAGGCCGATGCTGCCAAAATAGTTGATAGTCATTTGCAGGTAGCCGCTTCAATGGGGGTTCGGGGAACTCCTGATTTCTATATCAATGGGGAACATGTGGTTGGAGCGAATATTAACAGGATTAAGGAGTTGTTAGATGAAAAGGAATGATTTTAAAGGGAGTATTGCCATGAACAGAACTGAAACATTCGGACTTTTCCTTTTAGCGTTTGTAGCTGTAATGCTTATTCCGGCTGTTCAGGATGTGTATGCGATAACCGCGCCAGCTACGGGCACACCTGCCTATGACGTTTACGATCTGGCTGTAAACAAGTTTCTCAAAGGTGCGATTGGATTTTCAGTTGCATCAGGAATGATCGGTTACGCAGGATTCAAGGCGCTACAAAATGATGTGTTTGGAGCTATCGGCTCAGGTATTGGCGGCGGAATACTGCTCGGCGCTCCTTCAATAGTAGGATCTCTTGGGGCGCTGATTTAAATAATGGAGCGAAAACGATTCCCGCAATATCTGAATTCGCCATTACAGGTCCTGTGGCTGGAATCTGACGAATTTGCGATTTTTTTAATATGTCTGGTACTGACGATTACATGCGGTTGGAAATTCTTCATCCTTATGTTTGTTGTTCCATGGGTGTATTCAAAAGCAAAGAGAAAATACCCTAGAGGTTTCCTGAAGCACTGTCTCTGGTTTGCAGGTCTTGTGAAAATCAAAGGTTACCCGGAATATTTTGAAAAGATATTCAGTGAATAATTGATGAGCTGGTTAAACGTATTTCTGCAGAAAGAATCGAATCTCTTTGCTGAAAACAGGTTGTTAAAGTTCAGCGTCGCAGTAATGACTACAGCTTTGGTTTTAGCGATATATTTTGCGACAGATGCGGCCAGGCATCAGATAGTAGTCCTCGTTCCGCCAAGCGGGCCTTCCATGGAAGTATCTGGAGATACGGCATCGGAGATTTACCTGAAGCAGATTGTAAGGTACGCGAGTTCGCTTGCCCTGACATATAGCCCTATTACGGCAGAGTCTCAATTCGAGGAGTTGCTTGCTATGTATCATCCGAGTTATTTCGAGGAAGGGAAGACCAACTTCCTGAACATGCTGGAAGTGATTAAGGGATCTGATGTAAATACCGTTTTCTACATTACGAAAATGGAGGTGGAAAAAACAAGGGTAATCCTGTCTGGTCGTAAACTTCAAACAGCCAAAGGGATATCGATATTAGACGCGGAGAAAACTTATTACCTCTCATATGTAATTGAATCGGGCCGGTTTTGGATTACCGGTTTTGAAGAAAAGGTGGAGTCGGTTAATGGCTAGAAACAAAATATCCGCTTCAATTCTGTTTGTGACTGCATTGGTAATCTGCCAAAGCGTATATTCGATTGCCGCAGAAGATGGTATAGAGGCTCCTGATAATGGCATTACTCTTGTCAGGCCAGGTATTTTCACCCATGTTTCCATGTCTTCAACCGATAACAACAGAGTTGTCTGCAACGAAAATGTTGTTGATGTTGTCTTCTCATCTGAAAAAGGGAACGGGATCGATGTGAAGATAGTAAAGCAGAACGCCTTTATCAAGTTCAGAGTGTTGTCCTCAAATGGGAAAAGGAAATACTCAAAAGAGCCTTCCGAGTTCTTTGTCTCATGCTCCAATGAAATATATACCCTCATAGGGCATCCTAAAAAGATTCCTTCACAGACGATCTATTTAAGTGAAGGGCAGGGGAAAGGGATGAAGGAGAACATAAAAGCGTTCAGCGGAATTCCTCTTGAGAAAAGCGTCGTAGAGATAATCAAGAAAACTATGATGGAAAACATACCTGAGAGCTGGGAGATTGTTAAAAAGGGTGAAAAGGTCCGGGTATTCCGGGATCTGGACACGGTTCTTACCAGAGTGATTCGAATCGAAGGAACCGGTCTGCAACTGAAGGAATACGGCTTCGCTATAAGAAGGAATGCTCAAGACGATCTTGTGGTCAATCTTAAGGAATCGGATTTTCTAAACAGAAATATCACAGTAAAACCATTAGGGATCGCTCTTGACCAGCATGCATTGAAAAAAGGCGAACATGGCCGCGCATTCATCGTAGAGAGAGTTCAGCGTTAATGGACGGCGAAAATAAGAGTGGGAATTTCCTGGTTGAGAGTTTCTCGAAACTAAAACCTGAAGCCAAGAAGAAGGTTGTCTTCGCAATGCTTACAGGAATATTTCTAATTCTTGTCGGCCTGCTCTGGCAGGGGAGGTCTTCCGAGAATGTTGAAGCTAGCAAAAGTATTCCTGAAAAAACCAGAACCTTATCATTGGATCCTTTACTCCTCAATAAATCGATTTACGCAGAAGGGATAAAGGCCGATGAAAAGCAGAACAGAGCCGTTGAAGATTTAAGAAAAGAGATGGCGGCCCGTGAGGAACGGCTTTACGCCCTGCTCGAAAAAAATAACAGTAAAACTTCTGGATCTGTTCAAGGCACAGGCGAAAAGAGTCTGGAAGGAACGGGCTTAAAGGGATTTCCGCCTCCAGTTGAGTCTCCCGTAAATCGAGGCACTAACCGAAAATACCAATCCCCGCAAGGCGGCAGAAACTCATTCAGCGAGCCTCCAACTGTCATAAGCGGGATAGGATATGTCTCATCACCCGACAGTCTCGCCGGAATTGCTAAGGAAGGAAATGATTCGGGTAAAAAAAAAGAAGAGACGATCTATCTTCCGCCAAGTTTCATGCAGGCAACACTTCTCTCTGGGATG